>JAGGTT010000165.1 GCA_021163565.1 Candidatus Tharpella sp. | reverse complement strand
TAATTGCCGGCATCACTGTGGGTCATTGTATTTACCTCTTTTCAATCTCAGATGAAGTTGGTTTCTGTTTAGGTTCACTTTTGCCGTCAATCATGTTATCTTTTTTTGTGTCGGCCACCTGGCAGGCAGGCCGCATTCAGGTTGCAATTCCCATCTTCGGCAGAATATAGGCCTGGAGCAGATACCAGGCGATAATCACTCCCGCAAATAATAATATTCCCTTCATTTTTTTCTCCTTAGTTTTAAGGTTCCGGCACTCTCTGTTCTATTAAGAACTAATATAATACATTTAATTAAATTAATCAACCTTATAGATGTCGAGTTCCTTTCGGCCCCATTGCAAGGCGTCATCATGGGAATTGAAATATAGGTCAAAGCGTTCGTTCCCTTTGATTGCGGAGCCGCGATCTTCAACCCGGCCATAGCCGTAACCGGGGATGTAGAAACGGGTGCCGAAAGAGTGATAACGGGTGTCTGCGGCCAGGGTGCCGTCATGCGGGAACCAGAGCCAGGGGAAAAAGAGGTTCCAAGGACGATGAAAAAGTCCGGGGTTGGGCTCTCTCGGAGTCGTACCGGAGGCAGTCAGGCCGCTATATTTTTTTCCTTTATTCTTACCGCTTGTGATATAGCGGTTCCAGAAATTAAGTTTAAGAAACATCCAGCTCCCGCGTTCCCATCCGCAACACTCGCCACAGCCGCAGTAGGCAGTAGTCTCAGCCTTGAGCGGCCGGCCCCGGCCACCACAGCCGTAAAGAGTAGTTATGAGAAAAACAGTGCAGAGTAGAAGCGCTCCGTATCTCAATATTATTTGTAAGCTCGAAGAGACATCTTTTTCAGTCATAATCAATGCCTGCTAGTCATATTTTTAAGTTGCGGTTTTTATTTTCTTTAAGTAGTGTCAGAGGTTGATAAGAGTTGAATCCACCTGATTTTACTGGCCAGTCCAGTTGGCACCGGCATCTTTTATAAGAGGTTGATTGTACCATATGTCAGAGCAGTTTTTTTAGATTAAAATCAATGTCAGACTGGAGATCTCAAGATGAATTTTATCGCTAAACTTGAATTAGCGCAACAAAAAAATAACTCACTTCTGTGTGTCGGTCTGGATCCGGTTATGGAACGCCTGCCGCCATTATGCCGTCATGAAAAAGAGCCGTTTCTGAGCTTTAACCGGGCTCTGATTGCGGCAACCGCCGATCTGGTCTGTGCTTATAAGCCGCAGATTGCTCATTACGCCGCCTGCGGGGCGGAGGCTGAGCTGCTGGCGACTATCCGCTATATAAAAGAGAACTATCCCGATATCCCGGTTATCCTTGATGCCAAACGTGGCGACATCGGGAGTACCGCGGAGAAATATGCACTTGAAGCTTTCGAACGATATCAGGCGGATGCGGTTACTGTCAATCCCTATCTCGGAGGTGACTCACTGGAACCTTTTTTGCGCTATGCCGAAAAGGGTGTGGTTATTCTCTGTCGCACTTCAAATCCCGGCGGTGCAGATCTTCAGGGGTTGATGGTAGAAGGCGAAGCTCTCTACCTGAAACTTGCTCGCTTGGCGGCCGGGGTCTGGAATAAAAATGGTAATATATTGCTGGTGGTCGGAGCTACCTGGCCTGAGGAGCTGGCCCGGGTTCGAGAAATAGTTGGGAATATTCCCTTGCTGGTTCCCGGAGTCGGGGCTCAGGGAGGAGATGTTGCAGCGGTTTTGGATGCCGGGCTTGATCCGCGGGGCCTGGGACTGGTGATAAATTCATCCCGGGGCATCATCTATGCAAGTTCCGGTGATGACTTTGCCGTTGCTGCCCGGCAGGCGGCTCTGGACTTACGGGATGAGATCAATCGCCATCGTCACAAATTGTCATAATTATATATTATATAGTTGACAAAATTAACTTATGAGTTATACTCATTCTGTGAAGATAAGTACAATCGTTTAAGGAGGTATCGAAAATAATTGCACAACCCTCTTCTGTTTTCAGTCATCTGGGCTGAACCTAAGTGACAGGGGGTACCGGAGAGGTCGTGATCTCCAGGGAGTTTCAGGGTATGTCGGGTGTAAAAGTTCTTGTTGTTGATGATGAAGATGTGATCAGGCGGGGTATCTGCCGGGTCATGGAGGGCCGGGGCTACCAGGCAGAGGCTGCTGAAAGCGGTTACGGCGCGGTTGAAAAGCTCCAGAAAACACCTTTCAGCATCGTCATCACGGATCTCAAAATGCCGGGGATGGATGGCATCGAGGTTTTAAAGGCCATTAAAATCCTGCAACCGGAGGTACCGGTCATTATCATTACCGGGTATTCCACCGTTGATACTGCGGTGGAGGCTATGAAAAATGGGGCTTTTGATTATATTGCCAAACCTTTTACACCGGATCAGATGATCGAGATGGTCGAAAAAGCACTGGAACAGAAAACCGTGCAAATGCAGCGGACTCATCCGGTGGTTGGGCCTAGTCTGAACGGTTTTGAGATCTTTGTTGGTGAGAGCGAAGCGATGCAGAAGGTCTATGCCCGAATCCGGCAGGTCGCTCCCACTGACAGCACGGTCCTTATCACCGGGAAGAGTGGAACCGGGAAGGAACTGGTGGCCAAGGCCATTCATAAAAACAGTATGCGTTGTAATAAGCCATTTGTCGCGATCGATTGCACCGCTCTGGTCGAGAACCTTTTGGAGAGCGAGCTCTTTGGTCATGTCAAAGGCTCTTTTACCGGGGCTGTACAGACCAAGATGGGCCTCTTTAAGGTCGCTGATGGTGGAACTCTTTTTATGGACGAGATTTCCAACATCAGTCTGGCCA
>JAGGTT010000064.1 GCA_021163565.1 Candidatus Tharpella sp. | reverse complement strand
TGTACGTCACGGGATAACCCAGGTTCAGGGCACGATCAACGGTTTTGGTGAACGCTGTGGCAACGCCAACCTGATTTCGATAATTCCCAACCTCCAGATAAAAATGGGATACAATGTCATTCCTCCTGAAAACTTGTGTAAACTCGCATCGTTATCACGTTTTGTTGATGAGATTTCTAACAAGCGACACAGCCGGCACCAAGCTTTTGTCGGCCGCAGCGCATTCGCCCACAAAGGCGGGATTCATGTAAGTGCTGTCCAGAAAGATCCTCTTACGTATGAACATATCAATCCGGAAGCGGTTGGTAATAAGCGGAGGGTTCTGGTTTCCGATCTTTCCGGACGCAGCAATATTATCTATAAGGCCAATGAATATAATCTCGATCTGGGCTCGAAAGAGAAGACTGAAGAGATCTTGAAAAAGATCAAAGACCTCGAGGAGAAAGGTTTTCAGTTTGAAGGGGCGGAAGCTTCATTTGAGTTGCTGGTGAAGAAAACTACCGGTTGTTATCGGCCGATATTCTCTTTTAAGGGTTTTCGCGTAATGGTCAACAAGTTTCGCCACGACCGGCCGCCGTTGACCGAAGCCACGGTTATGATTGAGGTTGACGGTGTAATCGAGCATACCGCCTCAGTCGGAGCCGGGCCGGTTGATGCTCTCAATAAAGCCTTACGCAAAGCCCTGGAGAAATTTTATCCGGAGTTGAAAAAGATCACGCTTGATGATTATAAGGTTAGAATTCTCTCGTCGGATAAAGGCACGAGTTCGGTTACCCGGGTGCTGATCGAGTCTAAAGATGATCAGGGCAATAAATGGGGTACGGTCGGGGTTTCAACCAATATAATCGAGGCTAGTTGGCAGGCTCTGGTTGATGGAATAGAGTATAAATATATGCGTAAAAAGGGAATCGGATGCGACTCGGATATGAAAAATTCAACGCCGCTATCCTGACTATCAGTGATCGCGGATCCAGAGGTGAACGGCAGGATTTAAGTGGGCCGGCGTTAAAGAAGAAGCTTTTAGAAGCTGAAATCTTTACCGTTGTCAGGGAACAGATTGTCAGCGATGAACCGGCTGAAATTGAGACTGTTCTAAAGCAATGGAGTGATAAGGATCAGGTCGATCTTATCCTGACCACCGGCGGCACCGGTTTTTCACCCCGAGATCTGGCTCCGGAGGCGACGGCTGCCGTAATTGAGCGCCCGGCTCCGGGATTTGCAGAAGCAATGCGGGCGGAAAGTTTAAAAATAACCCCCCATGCTATGATTTCCCGGGCTGTTTCAGGAATCCGAAAATCGACCCTGATTATTAATTTTCCCGGCAGTCCGAAAGCGGCTCGGGAGTGTCTTGAAATCGTACTTCCGGCTCTTTCCCATGCCCTGCAGAAACTGGCCGGAGATCCCTCTGACTGCGGCGGATCGTGAGAAAAGAAAGTGAGTTACGTTGTTTCCCATAGCTTCAACAGCCTGGAAAACCTGCCGGAAATAAATCTTCTTGAGCAACAGTCATTCACATCTCCCTGGAACCGGGAGAGCCTGGAGGTGGAACTTAGCAACCCGCTTAATCTAATCACGGTTATCAGATCTTCATCTGAGGCCGAAATCACAGGCTACAGCATGACCCGGGTACTTCCTCCTGAAGCTGAACTTCTGCGGGTCGCAGTCAGACCTCAGATCCGGAGACTCGGGGTCGGTAGCGTACTGCTCAATGAACTTTTGCAGAAACTTTTAACCTTAAAGATAGCCCAGGTTTATCTCGAGGTTTCTGAAAAAAATCGACCAGCTTTATCCTTATATCGGAAAATCGGATTTACAGCCACAGGTCACCGGCCGGGCTACTATGATAATGGTTCCACCGGTGCCATAACTTTCTCATTGACAATCAACTTTTGACAAACTTGCAGAAGATCCGATTCTGGAATATCCGGGAGAAATGGTCAAATGATTTATTTTACGGTTGAAGAAAACGGGAGTTATTTTGTATCTGTTTACGGGTAAAATATTGAAAAATCAGCGGCTTACTGCGGATATCCGGTATTTGCGAATCAGCGCTCCGGCAGATTTTTGCCAACAGTCGGCTCCGGGCCGGTTTATCATGCTCAGTTGTAATGATGGCCTGTTTGATCCTCTCTTAAAAAGACCTTTCGGTATCTTGAATCGGGGTGAAAACTGGTTTGAGGTTGTTATTAAAGAAGTCGGTAAGGGCAGTCTGCAACTGGGAGAGATGAAAGAAGGTTCCCTGGTTTCAGGACACGGTCCTCTCGGTAACGGTTATCCGAAGATTAACTCTGACCCGGACAAAGATAATTTTACTCCACTAATTCTGGTCGCGGGCGGTATGGGCATCGCTTCAATTGCTTCATGTCTGCTCTTTAGCTCGAAAGCCGGCATTATGGCGAACAGTAGAGTTCTGCTCTACGGCGCTGCCAATCGGGATGAACTGCTTCTGCTCGACGAGATAAAAGAGTGTGCACCTGGTATTCGTATTGAAACAATTACCGATGACGGAAGTTCCGGAAGGCAGGGCTGGGTAACGGAGCTTCTGGAGACCGAATTACAACAATACCCTGAAGCATTGGTTTTTGCCTGCGGTCCGGAGCCGATGTTGATAAATGTGCAGCAGGTTTTGCGGAAATTCTCGACCCGAGGTTATTTAAGTCTGGAAAATCGTATGGCCTGCGGTTTCGGTGTCTGTCTTGGATGTGTTCAGGAGGTGGCCGGAATTGACGATAACGGAACTGTGGAAAGTGCCAAAGTCTGTACTCAGGGGCCGGTTTTTCCGGCTGATAAGGTGATTTTCTGATGGTTGATCTCAGGGTTGAAATTGTTCCCGGTCTGATCTTAAAAAATCCGGTGCTTACCGCTTCTGGAACCTTTGGTTACGGGCGGGAGTATGCTTCCTATTTTGATATCGCAAAACTTGGTGCGGTTATCACCAAAGGTCTATCCTTAAAGCCTAAAATCGGCAATCCGGGAGTGAGAATAACTGAAACTGCCTGCGGGATGCTCAATGCCATCGGACTTGAAAATATAGGTATCGACAGTTTTCTCGCTGATGAACTGCCGGTATTGCAGAATCTGGGGGCTGATGTGATTGTCAATATATTTGGCAATAATCAGAATGACTACGCGGCTATAGCCGCTAAACTTGATCGGGTCGAAGGCATCAGAGCCCTCGAAATCAATATCTCCTGCCCGAATGTTAAAGCCGGGGGCATTCAGTTTGGAACTGATCCTGGATCCGC
>JAGGTT010000022.1 GCA_021163565.1 Candidatus Tharpella sp. | reverse complement strand
TAAACCGTGAAATCCTGATCGCTGATAAATATGTTGACATTCAGCTTAAGGATGGCGATACTCTAGAGATAATCCAGTTTGTCGGCGGTGGATGACAATGACTTTTCTGTTTGGGCCCCCTGTTTCTATAGGTCGGCCTGAGCAATTACTTTTTTAAGGATATAACATGATGGATAAACTGATAATTGCCGGGCGCTCGTTTAATTCGCGCCTGTTAGCCGGGACCGGTAAGTTTGCTTCAAATAAGGCGATGGTCGCGGCATTGGAAAACTCGGGTTGTGAGATTGTCACGGTCGCCCTGCGCCGGGTTGATATCGATAACCCGGAGGATTCACTGCTTGCGCATATCGATAGAGAGCGTTATCTGCTGCTGCCGAATACCAGCGGCGCCCGTGATGCCGAAGAGGCAGTTCGTCTCGCCCGTCTTGCCCGGGCTGCCGGTTGTGAACCCTGGGTTAAACTCGAAGTAACCCCGGATCCCTACTACCTGCTGCCCGATCCGATTGAAACCCTGAAAGCGGCCGAAATCCTGGTTAAAGAAGGCTTCGTTGTGCTACCCTATATGCCGGCCGACCCAGTTTTGGCGAAACATCTGCAGGAGGTGGGCGTGGCTACAGTGATGCCGCTCGGTTCACCGATCGGCAGTAACCGGGGGGTTCGCACCCGCGATCATATCAGTATCATCATTGAACAGGCGACAGTGCCGGTTATAGTTGATGCCGGTCTCGGAGCGCCGTCACACGCGGCTGAAGCCATGGAGATGGGGGCGGATGCGGTTCTGGTAAATACTGCCCTGGCAGACACGGCTGATCCTGCGGCGATGGGACGGGCTTTTAAGAAAGGGGTCGAAGCCGGGCGTGAAGCTTATCTTGCCGGTCTCGGGCCGCAGCGTGATAAGGCTCAGGCTTCAAGTCCGCTGACCGGTTTTCTGAGGGATAATTGATGAGTTTTTCTGATCAACTTATGCAATATCCTCAAAGTCAACTGCGGGAGCAGATTCTGGCGACTACTCCGGATCAGATTGATCGGGCCCTGCAGCGCCCGCGTTTAAGGGTCGAGGATTTTGCCGCCCTTTTAGCGCCGCAGATCAGCGATATTCAACTCGAACAGCTCGCCCTTAAAGCCCATAAATTGACCCGGCAGCGTTTCGGCCGCATCATCCTACTTTATGCCCCGCTCTATCTTTCGAATGAGTGTTGTAACGGTTGTAAATATTGCGGTTTCAATGCCGATAATGATCTGCCGCGCCGAACCCTTACGCTCTCTGAGATTGAACAGGAGGCACAGGTTCTGCGTGATCTTGGTTTCCGCCACATGCTGCTTTTGACCGGTGAGGCTCCCAAAGTTGCCGGGATCGATTACCTCGAAAATGCGGTCAAAGTGATTAAGCCGCTGTGCGGCTCAGTTTCAATCGAGGTCTTTCCCATGGCTCTGGAAGGCTACGCCCGGATGGTTAAGTCTGGAGTTGATGGCCTGACTCTCTATCAGGAGACTTACGATCTTGACCTCTATCGCGACCTCCATCCCTACGGTCCCAAAAGTGACTATGATTTTCGTTTGCAGGCTCCGGAAGCTGCCGGTGCCGCCGGTTTTCGCCGGATCGGGGTCGGTGCCCTTTTAGGCTTGGGCGACTGCCTTACCGATGTTTTCTACAGCGGTTTGCACGCTCTCTATCTCGCCCGGAAGTTCTGGCGCACCCAGATTGCTATTTCCTTTCCCCGGATTTGCCCGACTGAAGGCGGATTTGCGCCGATGTCTCTGGTTTCCGATCGACAGCTGACCCAGTTTATCTGCGCTGCCCGCCTCTTGATTCCCGATGCCGGTCTGATTCTCTCAACCCGTGAAAGTGAAACCCTGCGTAATCATCTCTTGCCGTTGGGAATTACTCAGATGAGCGCCGGTTCCTGTACAGCCCCCGGTGGTTACAGCGATCACAGTGACGAAGGCCAGCAATTTGCCATCAACGATCACCGCAGCCCTGCCGAAATCGCCGAACTCATTTCCGCCTGCGGCTACGAAGCTGTCTGGAAAGACTGGGACAACGCTTTCCTGGAAACCAATATCCACTGACAGATCCGGGGAAATGGGGAAATTTGGGAATGTTTGGTCTATGGTTGACTTAGCTCTTCCGCCTTGAAGTGAAGCTTGGCCGGTCGGTGAAAAATTGTGTCAAGGATTATGAAATGCTTGTGACTGATTTTTTATGGTTTCTGAGATAGGCTGCCAGGTGTCCGTCAGCAATTTCCTTATTTATTTCAATGGGTTCCATGACAAGTCGAGACTATGTATAAATTATTATTTTGATTGATAAAATCTTGACGACCTGAAACTTTGGTGCTATATGGTGAATCAAGGTTAAGGAAAAACAGATATTTTTAACAACTTTTTAAAGAGGTGAATGACATGCACAAAATTGATCCCGAATTATGCACGGCTTGTGGTTCCTGTTTGGAAGAGTGTCCCGAAGATGCAATTACTGAAGGCGATGATTTTTATACGATAACTGATGCCTGTATTGATTGTGGTTCCTGTGTGGAAGTTTGTCCGGTGGATGCCATCTCCGAAGGCTAGTTCTAAGGTTATTTCCAAAAGTTGGTTTCTAAAAGGTCAAAGAGGGTTGCCGCCCTCCTTGACCTTTTTTTATCTAAAATTCTAATGCCAACTGCAACGTAAGTGTGTCGGCATTATCGCCGGTGCCGCCATCTTTTTCGTCAAGTAAGTCTTGCTGATAAGGCTGAAATTTCTCAGTTCATTTTTTCTCCTTTTTAATAGTAATATGTTAAATATAGCTAACTTTAAGGGTGAGAAAAATGGCCTTGATGGCCAGATCGTCGTTTAATTTTTATCTGCTTGTTCTAAATAATGAGCGTTACGGTCTGCGTCAGCCTCAGGCAGGGCTAAAATGTTGTGGAGAAAATCATAAGAGGATATTTTTTCTCTTGGTAAGCTCTTGGCTGAGACTGAGCCCTTTGCCGGTTAAAGTGATATAGCTATGCGGTGAATAGTTGAGTAGCTTTTTATCTGCCAGAGTTCTGAGGCCAGGAACGATTTCACTAATCATAAGATGACAAAACATCCAATGAGGTATATGTATGATAGATCGATTTTGGTCTTAAGGATTAAAAGGAGCTCTTATGTTTAAGGTGACACTGAATGGTGCAAATCGTTTAGATATTGAATTAAGTGGCAAGTTGGATGCTGATGAGATGAAAATCGCCTTGGACGAACTTGTAGATAAGTCGAAAAATATTGAAAATGGCAGAATGCTGTATGAAATTATCGATTTTCATCTTCCGTCACTTGGGGCAATTGGCGTTGAACTGTCTCGGCTGCCGGAGCTGTTCGGGCTGATAAAAAGATTCGACCGGGTCGCCGTATTGACTGATAAAACCTGGTTGAAGAAAGCAAGTGAACTTGAGGGCATGTTGTACCCGAGTTTGGAAATCAAGGCTTTTGATCGGAACCAGAAGGTAGCCGCGGAAGCCTGGTTGGCGGATTTAAGTTGAGATGAATAGAGGTCATGCAGACGAATGTCGCAGTCAAATGGCCGTCTAAGTTTGTGAGGGCTGAAATTTTGGTTTTTGAAGAGGCTTCCATGTTGGCGAAAGATCGTGAATCTGTGAAAGCACAGTCGTTTGGTGAATCCGTGATTCGGGGGATGACGCGTCTTTGTAATGAATATGGCGGGGTCAATCTAAGCCAGGGATTTCCCGATTTCCCCGCTCCGCAACAGATTAAAGAGGCTGCTTGCAAAGCGGTTATGGCTGATGTGAATCAGTATGC
>JAGGTT010000214.1 GCA_021163565.1 Candidatus Tharpella sp. | reverse complement strand
TATTGAAAATTATGGGTAAAACTATATCTAATAATTTTAGTGAGATTTTTCATAGGTTTTTCTCCATAAGATAATTATGACGACCTTTATTGGTTGTTAACAGCTTTTCAACAGGGTGTTTATACCTTATGTAGACAATGTTGTGAATTTGCCATAAATTATATAAAAGTGTTATATTCTATTGCTAATAAATTTGTTACATATTTTTTTAGCAACTTATTTAATTGAATTTGCAGAAGATTTCAGATAGAAAGGGTTACCGACTCTTGCCTAAATATCGGAATCACATTTCAGGAGGAAATTATGAAAAAGAATATTGTCGCGCTGATCCTTTCACCGCGTGAATCAGGTAATTGTGAAGTTCTAACTAAAGAGATCTGCCGCCATATTCCTGAGGAACATGAACTAACCCTGGTGCGCCTGACCAGCAAAGATATAAAACCTTGTAAAGGATGTTACGCTTGTCTTGTGAGTGGCAGTTGTCCGCTGGATGATGATTTTCTCGAGGTTGCCGAAGCCATGGCAAAATCCGATGCTCTGATCATTGCTTCGCCGACCTATTTTATCGGGGCCAATGGTGTCTTAAAGGTTTTTCTTGACCGCTGCCTGCAACTCTTTTCAGCAAAGTTCAGCGTGCGGGGAAAACCGGTGATAAACCTGGTGACCGCCGGTATTAAAGGCGAAGCCGGTTACAGTGAGATGATGCTTAACAGTTTCAGCCTGATTCTGGGTCTGAAGCTACGCGCCTCTGAAATCTTTTATGGTGCCCTGCCGGGAGAAATTTTCTATGAAAATGACGAACAATTGCAGCGGGCCGAAAATTTGGGGTCAAAACTTTTTTCTACCGAGAAACGATCTTTTGCCGAATGGGCCTGTCCTTTGTGCGGCAGCGATGTCATCCAGTTGTTGGGCGAGAATAAGATCCAGTGTGTTGTCTGCCGCAATTACGGAGAGGTAGTTAATGATGGGAAGAATCTTAAATTAAAAGTAACACTCAATCCTGACAATATCTTTTTTACTGAAGAACAGGCTGGCAGGCATGGTCTCTGGCTTCAGGAAATGAAATCCAGGTTTATGCAGTTAAGGCGCAAGCTGGCGGAAATAACCGGGCCTTACGCTGATGAGGGAAAATGGTTGTAGATGAGAGGTTTTATTTCCCAACAGTTTTCCGGATGATCATCTGCGCTTCCAGGGTATTATGAAATATTTCGAGGAAGGCGGAGACTACCTGAGGATCAAACTGACTGCCGGAACCATTTTTAATCTCCTGAATTGCGATTTTGAGCGGAAGGGGTTCACGGTATGATCTGTCTGATGTCATAGCATCGAAGGAGTCGCAGACCGCTATTATCCGGGCCAGAAACGGAATCTCTTCCCGGGCCAGACCTTTGGGGTAACCGCAGCCATCGAACCATTCATGATGGGATTCTACCACAGGCAGAAGATGATCGAGGAAATCCAACGGTTCTAAAATTTTTACCCCTTTACTGGGATGGGTTTTAATGGTTTCGTACTCAATTTTATTAAGCCGTCCGGGTTTATTGAGTAGTTGTTCAGAGATACCGATTTTGCCAATATCGTGGAGTTGGGCAGCATAGATCAGATTTATTTTATCCTCTTGTGAAAGGCCGAGTTTATCAGCCATTAAAGTAGAGTATTCTGCAACCCTTTTCGAATGTCCTTGTGTATAACGGTCTTTCGCTTCGATTGCCAGGATGAAAGAACTTACGGTTTGCACCACCTGGTTGTGAAGAGCTTGAGTTGCTTCTTCGATTCGTATCTCAAGCGTATTCTGGTAGGCTGCGTTCTCTTCCTGAAGCTGGCGTTTCTCTAAGGCCCGTTTTAATATGAAAAGCAGCTCTTTTACCCGGAATGGTTTAGTCATATAATCGAAAGCTCCAAGCCGCATATGGTCGAGAGCCATGTCGAGTTGAGCAAATCCGGTAAGAATGATAATCGGGATGAGCGGATATTTTTTATGGCCGTAGATAATGACCTGATCGCCTGAGACTCTGGGCATCTTGAGATCACAGATAACAACATCAATGATATCATGGTGTTCATCCAGACAGGCTATCGCTTCATCACCGTCGCAGGCGGTTATGCATTCGAAGTCAAGATTATCTAAGGTCTCAGCCAGAATCTCGCGGATATCCTCTTCATCATCAACCACGAGCACCAGTTTTTTTTCATTCCGCATCAGTCTTTCTTTAACCTTAAATGAGGTGACATTACATTTAAGTAAATGAACTTAAGATATTTTTTTGCTCTGTAATTTGCAGTAATTGCCCGGTTGTCGTTATGTTTGCCGGGAAAATATCTGTTTTTACCTATACTTACTGAAGCAGGTTGTGATACCTTTATCTTTAATGGTAGTGTCAATTTTGCAGGCCGCGGGGAAGAGTCAATTATTGACCAGCAATAATCAAGCCGACCGGCACTTAGACGTACTATTACCAAAAACATCGGATTAACTCTATTAATTTCTACTATATTTGTCAAGTTGTTACTGAACGTAAAGATATTCCGGGAGGTTTATTGGTGGAAAAAGAATCATTTATTAAGGCTGAAACTCTGGCATTGTTAATTCGTGATTTTCAGAATAAGGGTAAAAAAATCGTTTTTACCAACGGTTGTTTTGATATTCTGCACCCTGGCCATTCAGCCTATCTGGCTGAAGCTAAGGCTTTGGGAGATATCCTGGTTGTGGGGGTGAACTCTGATGCTTCGGTGCAGCGCCTTAAGGGGGATAAAAGGCCAATAATGCCGGAGCAGGCCAGGGCACGGCTGCTTGCGGCTCTGGCAGCGGTTGATTTTGTCACAATCTTCAATGAGGATGATCCTTATCAGTTAATCAAACTGCTTGAGCCCGACATCCTGGTCAAAGGCGGTGACTGGGATACCAGTGCGATTGTCGGTCGTGACCTGGTTACGGCCCGGGGTGGATCAGTTCAGTCTCTGCCATTTATAGATCAATATTCAACGACATCCATAATTGAAGAAATTCTCAATAAATATCAGGAAAAATAATGTCTGCGGCAAAATTTATTCTCTTCGATCTTGATAATACCATCTATCCCCGAAGTTGCGGCCTGTTTGATCATATAGATAATTTAATTAACCTTTATCTACGGGAGATAGTCAAAATTCCCGCGCCCGAAGTTGATTTTAAGCGGCGTATGTACATGAGAGAGCATGGCACGACCTTGAACGGCTTGATTACTCATTACAATATCGATCCGCACGACTACCTTGAATTTGTTCATAACGTACCCCTGGAAGACTATCTTGAACCGGATACAAAATTACAGACCATGCTCTCTGAATTGCCGGAAAAAAAATATATCTTCTCCAACGCTTCAAGCGGACATTGTCATAAAGTACTGAATTTTCTTGGTCTTCAGAATTGTTTTACAGCCATTTTTGATATCAACTATTTTGATTTTCGTCCAAAACCGGATATTAAAATCTATCAGGAACTCTTAGATGATATAGAGGCTCGGGCCGAAGAAGGAGTGATGATTGATGATATGG
>JAGGTT010000194.1 GCA_021163565.1 Candidatus Tharpella sp. | reverse complement strand
GCACTTACGCTTTGCATCAAGTTTCTCTCCTTGGTCTGTTTATTGTCATAGAGTTTCTTATCAGATTATGGCACTAAAGATATTTACGACCAGCTGTTTTGTCAATCCCCGTCAGGACTTTATCGTAGCCGGTTTTGCCGTTTATCCTCTTTCTCCAGAAGTCTTATCGCCAGGCGACTGATATCCTCTTCCGTGATTATGCCGACCAGGTACTTTTTTTTGTCAACTACCGGCAGACAGCCGAATTTATTTTTCATCATCAGAGTGATGGCCTCAATCAAACTGGTGTTTTCAGTTGTGGTTGCGATCTCGGTCTGCATGACATCCTTGATCGGGATGTAGCGGTCGAGTTCTTTCTGTGCCAACGAGTTGATATCTGCCAGTTTTGAGATCGAATAGGTCAGTAGATCGCGATGACTTAAAAGACCGACAAATTTCTCCTGCCGGTCTAAGATCGGTACATGGCGGATACTAACCGTACGCATCAGGAGCCGCACGACATTTAATGTTTGATAGGATTTAAGAGGGAATATATCCCGGGTCATAAGGTCGCCAACTCGTTTCATAGCGATAAACTCCAGACTGAAAACAGGGTTTACTTAATTTGTACTGAAGCCTGTCACATTTCTGGCCAAAATTCAAGGATAATTTTTCTAACTTTAAGTTCTGTTGTCAGAGTATTCATTATAGCAAACTATTTTTTTAGCTTGCGAATAATGGTAAATAATCTTATTAACTGATGTCTTGACAGGCTGTAATTACAAGGGTTGATTAACAATAAACCGCGATCTGTAATCTATCTAAATCAGCCGGTGCTATTTTTCTTTACTGTCGTTAAAAAGGAACTTGAATGTCTCAGAAACCTGCGAACCTTGTTTATGGTCTGGATGATCACCCGCCACGGTTGATCACTTTTTTTCTGGCTTTGCAGCATATCAGTGTCATGGTCATCGGTCTCCTTTTTCCGGTTATCATCGTTCGCGAAATCGGTGGCAGCACTCAAGATGCGGTGCGTTTTGTTTCGGCCTCCATGCTGGCCGGCGGGGTCGGGGTAATTGTTCAGTCATTAAAAAAAGGTCCGGCCGGTTCCGGATTTCTCTGCCCCGAGGTTTGTGGGCCTTCATATCTAGCGGCCTCCATGCTGGCGGCTAAAACCGGTGGCCTCTCTCTGGTTTTCGGGATGACCCTGGTTGCTTCTCTATTTGAGGCGGTGCTTTCAAAACTTTTACGCTATCTGCGATTTTTGTTCCCAGCCGAGGTCACCGGATTGATAGTTATAATGGTCGGGTTGACGGTTATCAAGATCGCCTGCATCAATTTTTTTGGTCTGGGGAGCGGCGCGACCAGTATCTCTCTGCCGGTTATAACTACTGGAGTCCTGACGCTGGCAACCATGATCGGGCTCAATGTCTGGGGTAAAGGTAAAGCTAAACTTTTCTGCGCGCTTATCGGTATGATGGTTGGTTATCTGCTGGCCGGTTTTTTCGGACTCTTCGATCTGGCAAAGCTGAGCCATGATTTTGCGGTTCCGTTTTTTGTTCTGCCGCTTACCGGTCATCCGGGATGGTCTTTTGATATCGCCCTGCTGGCACCTTTTCTGGTGGCGGTTCTGTGCTCGACTCTGAAGACGGTCGGTGATCTGACTACCTGTCAGCGGATTAATGATGTCAAATGGA
This sequence comes from Candidatus Tharpella sp., assembly GCA_021163565.1. Taxonomy (GTDB): domain Bacteria; phylum Desulfobacterota; class Anaeroferrophillalia; order Anaeroferrophillales; family Tharpellaceae; genus Tharpella. Next base: position 7,413 of record JAGGTT010000194.1, on the reverse strand, counting down.
AGCGGCCGGATATGGACAATGTCAGCCGCGGTATTTTGGCCGATGGTATCGGTGCTTGCGTGGCGGGTATCGTCGGGGGGTTCGGTCAGTCTACATCTTCAAGTAACATCGGTCTCTCGATTGGTACCGGGGCAACCAGTCGGGTCATTGCCAAATGGATCGGGGTTATTCTTATAGTCCTTTCATTCTTTCCGAAATCATCCGTTATCTTTGCCATAATGCCACAGCCGGTCTTGGGCGCGACCCTGTTTTTTGCCTTGAGTTTTATGGTTGTGGCCGGGATGCAGATTATTATGTCCCGGATGATGGACGGTCGCAAGACTTTTGTCGTCGGGCTTTCGATGATTTTTGGTTTAAGTGTTGATATTGTCCCCGGGATCTACAGCCAGGCTCCGGCGTGGCTCTCTCCGGTGGTAAGTTCTTCGCTGGCGGCCTCAACTATTATGGCCCTTATTCTGAATTTTGTTTTCCGACTCGGAATTGCCCAGAGTGCGACTTTGAAGCTGGAGCCCGGTACCGGTTTTACCGAGTCGGTTTTTAACTTTATGGAACGGCAGGGCGGTCTCTGGGGGGCCCGGCCCGAGATTATCCATAAAGCCGCTTCAGCTATGAGTGAATCGATGGAAGCTATAATTACCCTGAACGGGAACAACATGCCGGTTGAGATGAAAGCCAGTTTTGATGAATTCCATCTTGATGTCAGCATAACCTATCAGGGAAATTCGTTGACCAAGGCTCAGGTTCTTCCTTCAATCGAGGATATGGTCGATGAAAAGAGCTGTGTTGAAATGTCGATGTTCATGGTACAGAAATATTGCGACCGCTGTCTCCTTGAGCAGCACAAGGGTGCCAACGTTATGAAACTCCACTTTGTGCATTAACTATTTTCCTTCTCTGACTCGATTGAAAAGGCTGCTCTCAAAAATTAAAATTTGAGAGCAGCCTTTTTTTGTTTAGATATCGGCTTAAAGAATGGACATGATGTTGGACAATAATCCTACACACTCATATTCAGTTAATTTCTAAACGCTGCGGCGAGGTCGAAAAACTTCACGGTGGTATTCATGGAGATGTCCCGGATTGCAATTATCTTACCGGGTAGCAGTATATTTTTATCAAAAAAGACCAACAAAAAAATGATGACAAACAATAAAAATACTTGACAAAAAAAATGAGCTCGGTATGCTTACATATAAATGGAAGCTTCTAACTTGAACAGGAGACAAGGTCATGAACCGCAACTTCAAAAAGCGGGATAGAGAACTTGAAGAACGTATTGCTCAAGATTACCAGCGAATGGTCAAGGAGTGTGATCTCCATCTGGACAAGATGGATCATGAACTGCCATCCTTGATTGAACCTTTGGCCGAGCAACTTGAAAGTGCCGGGGTCAGCCGTCGCTCATTCATGAAATGGTCAGCGGTTACCACCGCCGCCCTGATGTTGCCACCGGTTTTCAAAAGTCGGGTCGCCCGGGCTGCCGAGCAATTTGGCAGAGTGCCGGTGGTCTGGCTCCACTTTGCCGAATGCACCGGTTGCAGCGAAGCTTTTTTACGAACCTCCTACCCCAACGTTGATGATTTAATCCTCGAGACCTTGTCGATCGAATATCATGAAACCCTGATGGCAGCCGCCGGTTATCAAGCCGAAGAGAATCTAGCCCGAGCCTTGCGCGACTTTCCCGGTAAATTTATCTGCGTCATTGAGGGTGCCCTACCCACCGGTATGGATGGAAAATATCTGACCTTGGGAGCTAAAGGCCGTACCGGCATGGAGGTCGCTCGTGAGGTCACCAGCAAAGCCGCCGCGGTTATCTGTATCGGTAGCTGCTCATCCTTCGGCAATGTCCAGGCAGCCAAGCCTAATCCGACTGATGCCAAAGGTATTGGTGACGCGCTGGGCATAAAAACGGTTAACATTTCCGGATGTCCACCCAATCCGGTTAATTTTGTTGGCACGATTCTTCACTATCTGATGTTCGGAGCTATGCCACCGCTTGATTCTTTAGGGCGTCCCATTTGGGCCTACGGTAAAAGGATTCATGACTACTGTGAACGCCGCCCCCACTACGATGCCGGTGAGTATGTCGAGGAGTGGGGTGACACAGGCGCTAAAAATGGCTGGTGCCTCTATAAAATGGGCTGTAAAGGTCCCTACACTTATGCCAATTGCGCCAAGGTTCGTTTCAACGATGGCATTTCCTGGCCGATTATGGCCGGCCACGGCTGTATGGGTTGCACCGAACCCAATTTTTGGGACACTATGGCCCCACTCGAAAAACCGATTGCCGAGAAAACTTTTGGCGGTGGTGAAAAAACCGTTGACAATATCGGCAAAGCCCTGGCCGGAGTAACCGCCGCCGGGATCGTTGCTCATGGTGCCGTCTCTTACATTAAACGTCAGGGCCAGAAAGATATCCCAAAACCGCAAGATGAGGGCTAAACAAAATGGCTAAAAGAATTATCGTTGACCCGATCACCAGAATCGAAGGACATCTTCGAATCGAGGTTGAAGTAGACGAAAAAAATATTATCCGCGATGCCTGGAGTTCAATCACTTTGTGGCGCGGCATTGAAACGATCTTAAAAGGGCGTGATCCACGTGATGCCGGCCTTATCACCCAGCGTATCTGCGGTGTCTGTACCTACTCCCACTATGAAGCCAGTATTCTTGCCTGCGAAGATGCTTTTAAGGTTACACCACCACCCAACGCCCGTATCGTTCGTAACCTGATCAAATCCTCCCAGTATATAGTCGACCATATCATGCATTTTTATCATCTGCATGGTCTTGACTGGTGTGATATCGTCAGTGCCCTCTCAGCTGACCCGAGAAAAACAGTTGAGCTGGCAAAAAGCTACCACGACAACCCATACAACTGTTCGGAAACCCACTATCGGGCCGTTCAGAAACGTCTGACTAAATTTGTCAAATCTGGTCGTTTAGGTCCCTTTGCCAATGCTTATTGGGGCAATGCCTCATTTAAGCTGCCGCCTGAAGCCAATCTCGTAATCGCCTCCCATTATCTTGATGCCTTGCACATCTCAAAAATCGGCGGCCAGATGCAGGCAATTTTTGGCGGTAAAAATCCCCATCCCCAGACGTTGGTCGTTGGTGGAGTTACCTGTGTGATGGATGTTAAGAATGCCCATCGCATTGGCGAATTTCTTTTCCGCTTAAAAGAGGTGCAAAATTTTATTGATACCGCTTATATTCCCGATCTCCTGATCGCCGGCGCTTATTATAAAGATGAAGGACTTGCCGGAGTCGGGGCCAGTGTTAAAAATTATCTCTCTTACGGCGGTTTCCCCCTGGATGACCAGTGGCAAGAAGTATTGTTGCCTAAAGGAGTCATCAAAGGAGCTGACCTGGCCCATCCCATGAACCTGGATGAGGCTAAAATAACCGAAGAAGTTGCTCACTCATGGTATGTCGGCAACGAAAAATTGCATCCCTACGAGGGGAAAACCAACCCCGAATACACTGGCTATGACAAACAGGGGCAGGTAAAAGGTGACGAGAAATATTCCTGGTGCAAAGCCCCGCGCTATGATGATCTGCCCTTTGAAACCGGTCCCCTGGCCCGTTTTATTATCGGTTATGCTCAAGGTGATAAACGGATAAAACCATTGGTTGACAGTACCTTAAAAGCTACAGGCCTCCCAGCTTCCGTCCTTTTTTCGACGTTGGGAAGGACCGTAGCTCGGGGTCTTGAGACCAAGCTTGTCGCCGATTATACCGAAACCTGGATCAATGAATTGGTGGGCAACTTAAAAACTGGAGATGATCGTACCTGGACTCGTTGTGATGTGCCGCAGAGTGGTCAGGGACGGGGTCTGACTGAAGTCCCCAGAGGCTCTCTCGGTCACTGGCTGAAGATCGAAAACCAGGTAATCAGTAACTATCAAGCTGTAGTACCTTCAACCTGGAACTGTTCACCCAGAGATCTGAAAAAGGTTCGCGGGCCCTATGAAGAGTCCCTGATCGGTACCCGGATGGCGGATATCAATCAACCCCTGGAAATTTTACGCACCATCCACTCATTTGATCCCTGTATGGCCTGTGCCGTGCATGTCATCGATTTTAAAGGGCGTGAAATAGGTAAGTTCAAAGTTCTGTAATTTACGACTGTAATTTCAAGGAACAGGAGCTTGTAATGCTTAAATTCCGGATGAAAAAAGAGTGGTGGCTCGCGATCCGCCTGATTCACTGGTCGGTAGTAATCACGGTTTTCACTCTCTTGATCAGCGGTTTTTATATCGCCTACCCCCTCTCCAACGGAGCTGGGGCCACCGCCGATAAATTCTGCATGGGGAATATCCGCACATTGCATACATTTTTCGGGGTTTTCCTGACTTTTCTCATGATTTGGCGCGCCTATCTGGGACTGTTTGCTAAATTCCACGCCCGCTGGCATGACCTTCTGGCCTGGACTAATATTCATAACCTGATAACTCAGATAAAGTTCTATCTCCTCGTCTCTGAAAAAAAACCAAAACATGAATACCAATACGGCCCCCTGCAATCGCTAGCCTACAGCGGGCTGATTTTATTGCAGATCGCAATCATCATGACCGGTCTTATTATGGTGGGAGCCAATTATCATGCCGGTTTTAGTACCGGGGTGGGAAGCCTTTTAAAACCAATTGAAATTGCTATGGGCGGTCTTGCCGGAGTGCGCCTGATCCATCACATCATCGCCTGGGGCTTTATCCTTTTTATCATGGTTCATGTTTATATGGCGATTTGGATTGATGTTGTCTACAAAGAGGGTACAATCTCATCAATGGTCAGCGGTCGGGTTTTCCGTAAAGTGGATTAAACGATATGCGGACAACCATTTTAGGTTTGGGCAACACGCTGCTTCGCGATGAAGGTTTCGGTGTCCATTTCCTTAATGAGATGGAGAAGAACTACAGCTTTCCCGAAAACGTCAAGCTCGTCGATGGCGGAACCCTCGGCTACGGTTTACTCGATACAATAAGCTCCTGTGATCGCCTGCTGGTTATCGACATCATAAAAAGTGATGATCAACCGGGCTCCATCTACCGCTTCACCCAGGCCGAGATGGAGCTTCATCTACCAGCTCCAACTTCAGCCCATGAGGTTGAATTTTTTGATGTCTTAATTAAAGCTGAGTTAATGGATAAGTTGCCGGAGACCATCTTTCTCTGTATCACCCCGCAAGATTACGGCGGCGAAATGAATCCAACCATGACCCCGATCATGTATAACTCTTTCCCGGCCATGGAAAATTTTTTCCTTAAAGAACTGTCAGGATGGCAGTTGACGCCAAATCGACGGGAAGCTTAAAAGTGCATGAACTCTCCCTTGTTCAATCCCTGTTAGAAATTATCGATGAACAGGCAAAAGAGCACGGGTTCACCAAAGTCAATCAGGTAAGTCTCTCTTGTGGACGACTCTCTTCTGTGGAACCTGCCGCGCTTGATTTTGCTTTTAAGACCCTCGCCAACAACGGTATCTGTGACCAGGCCCAACTGGAATTAACCATTCTCCCCCTGAAAGTTCACTGTTTTGATTGTAACCAGGAATTCACCAGTAAAGATGCCGATCCAACCGTCTGTCCTCATTGTCAGGGAGATCAGGTTACAGTAACCGAAGGTTGGCAGGAACTACAGCTTTTAGAATTGGATGTAGATTGACATGTGTATAAGTTTTCCCGGGCGAATTGTCGCCTTTAAAGAAGATAACAGCTTGGCCGTCATTGAGATCGGCGGAATTAAACGTGAAGTTTCTCTTGACCTTCTCGATGAAGCCGTCACCCTTGATGACTATCTCCTTTGCCATGCCGGTTTTGCCATTCATAAAATCGATACCGAAGAGGCCCAAAAGAGTCTGACGCTACTTCAAGAGATCATCGATAATGAAATATATTGATGAGTATCGGTCTCCGGAGTTGGTTCAGGGGATACTGCAAAAGATCGGAAAAAGAGCGACTGACCTAACCAAACCAATTACAATTATGGAGGTCTGCGGCAGTCACACTACCGCTATTGGTCGTTTTGGCATCCGCCAACTCCTGCCTGACAATATTCGTCTGATCTCCGGCCCCGGCTGCCCGGTCTGCGTTACCTCAATTGAGGATATCGATCAGGCTCTCTGGCTCGCGGCCCAGCCAAACATTATCTTTGCCAGCTATGGCGATCTCCTCAGAGTACCCGGCAGCCACGGCAAATCACTGGAGAAAATCCGGGCCGCTGGAGCCCGGATAAAAACCGTCCACTCCGCCCTTGACGCCGTGGCCCTGGCCAAAATCAATCCTAAGCAAAAAATTGTTTTTATGGGCATTGGTTTTGAAACCACCTCTCCCACCGTCGCCGCAGCCGTCCTTCAAGCCAAAAAACTGGGCATCACCAATTTCTTTATCTTTTGCAGTCACAAACTTATGCCGCCGGTAATGCGTCTCCTGCTGGCTGAAGAAGAGCTCAAAATTGACGGATTTCTCTGCCCCGGCCACGTCAGTACAATTATCGGGGCCCAAGCCTACGATTTCATTATCAAAACGAATCGAGCCGCAGTTATTACCGGCTTTGAACCTGTCGATATCCTTGAAGGGATATCTCTAATCCTGGAAGAGTTGACGAATGGGGTTACAGAGGTTAAGATACAATATCATCGTGGAGTGAAAAAGGAAGGGAATCCGAAAGCCAGAGCCATTATGGATGAAGTTTTCCAGCCGGCAACCGTCAACTGGCGGGGCTTAGGCAAGATTCCCGAAAGCGGCTTGGTCTTAAGAGAAAAGTTTTCGGCTTTCGATGTCCACCGTCATTTCTCAATCCCCGAAATCAGCAGTCAAGCTAACCGCGCCTGTCGTTGCGGCGATGTTTTACGCGGCCTCATCGAACCTTCCGAATGTAAACTTTTTGGTGCCGCCTGTACCCCGGCAACCCCTTTTGGCCCATGTATGGTCTCAAATGAAGGCTGTTGTGCAGCCTTTTTTCGCTATCCAACCATGGCGTCGTAAAAAAGTTCCGATATCCTGCGATGATGTGGTTCTCCAGACACTCGACATACTACATGTATGGTCTCGCGCCTGGAGAACCACATCAACTTGTCTATCGAAATTTTTACTTAGCCAGGCCATGACTTTTTACGTATTCATAAACCACTTTTAGGAAAAATTAATATGAAAATTAATGTCGTCACCAATATCCTTGATGCCAACAATCGGATTGCTTTAGATAACCGCGCTTTTTTTGATGAAAAAAAAGTTTTCGTCATTAACCTGATGAGTTCGCCGGGTGCTGGCAAAACCACACTGGTTGAAAAAACGATTATTGCTTTGCGCGAGCACTTTCAAATCGGCGTAATTGAAGGTGATATTCAGGATAGCTATGATGCCGAAAGAATCGCCAAGCTTGATATCCCGGTCGTCCAGATCAATACCGGCGG
>JAGGTT010000027.1 GCA_021163565.1 Candidatus Tharpella sp. | reverse complement strand
TGAACAAGAAGTAATGAAATTGTTAAAAGAACATCGCCAACAACTGGAAAACCTGGCTAAATCCCTACTCGAGCAGGAGACCCTGGAAGCGGACGATATCCATTCAATCATCGACAAAAAGGCATAAATCATGCATCTATTGGGAGGATTAAATGCCTGACAAATCACAGCACTTTCGCCGCTATATTTTAGACAGCATGCCGGTGGCTCTAGTGACCATGGATTTTAATTTTAAAATCACTTCTTTTAACCGGAAAGCGGAAGAGTTGACCGGTTTCTCGGCCAGCGAGGCGGTGGGACAACTATGCAGTGAGATATTACGCAGCAATAAATGTGAAAATGAATGCCCGTTGCAGACAGTGCAAGAATCCCAGGAACCGGCAACTGGTCTGGAAGCGGAGTTGACCAATCATCAAGGAGAAAAAGTGCCGGTGCGAATCGGCACTACGGCCATCGAAGATGCCGACGGCAACTTTATTGGTTATATGGAGATAATCGAGGATATCTCAAGATTTAAGGAGATGGAGCGGGAAAAAGAAAATTTTGTCTCCATGGTCGCTCATGACATGAAATCGCCAATTGTTATCATTGGTGGTTTTACCAAACGCCTTCAGAAAGAGCCAACCTGCAAGGATAATGACAAAATCAGGAAATACCTCCAGGCAATGGATGATGCCGAGCACAAACTGGAATTTCTGATTCATGAATTTCTCGAACATTCCCGCCTGGATAGCAACTATCTCGACCTTAAACGGAATGATATTGATCTCGCCGACATACTCAAGCAAATCATTGGAAGTCATCGCCAGATAATAGAGGAGCAGGAGATTGATCTACAGTGTGATTGTCAAGTGATAGCCCCTGTTAATGCGGATGCTGAATATATCAATCGCGCTTTAACAAACCTTTTAAGCAATGCCCTAAAGTATTCCCCGCCGAAAGGTAAAATCGTCATCAGCGCCAGAGAAACGGATAGCGAGATTGTTATTCGTTTTCAGGATCAGGGTAAGGGTATTGATCCCAAAGAGCTGCCTTACATTTTTGATGCTTTTTACCGAGGGAAATCAAAAAATGAAAAAAGTGGTCATGGCCTTGGCCTGGCGTCAGTCAAATCCATAGTCCGCCAGCATGGAGGCCGAGTTACGGTAGAAAGCACTCCCGGCAAAGGATCTCTGTTTACCGTCAGGCTGCCCAGAAAATTAAATGAATAATTTTGCAAATGGATTACAGCACTCGATAATCTATACCATCATGATTACCGGCTTTGTGGTCATGATGATGGGGCTGATTGAATACCAATAAAAACAAAATGAATAACAGGAAAATATATGATCAGTGCTCAACACATACCGGTGTCTGCCCTGCTGGCCCAGAGTGAATGCATTATCCGCTCTTTGGGATCTAATGACAAAACCTCCCAGCGGTTAGCCCAAATGGGAATTTTACCAGGCACTCACCTGCTAATTATCCGGGTTGCGCCCCTTGGCGGCACCATTGAAGTAAACGACGGTCAGGGCCAGAGCTTTGCCCTGCGCCAGCAGGAGGTTGCAGCTATGGCCTGTGAGCCGGTAGCCATGCCCCTGGTCTCTGAGCTGGTGGTGAAAGGGGAGACCTATATGATCCGTGATCTATGTGGAGGTAAGACCTTTCAGCAGCGTATGGCAGTTGTGGGGCTCCAGAAAGGAGGCCTCATCCAGATCAGGGAAGCAGGGGTTAAACCCATACAGATCCACCTTGTTGATACGGACAGACAGGTTTCCCTTGGTAAGGGTGAAGCAAAAAAGATCATTGTCGAGGTGATCAACCATGAATCCAACAGCTGAACCGGTCACCATTGCTCTAGCTTCCATTCCAAATTCAGGCAAGACCACTCTTTTTAATTGCCTCACCGGCTCCAGTCAGTCCACGGGTAACTGGCCGGGAGTCTCTGTTGAGAAAAAAAGCGGCATCTTTCCCCTAGGGGAATATATCGTCACCCTGATTGATCTGCCCGGGGCCTATGCCCTCTCTCCTGTTACCGAAGAGGAACAGGTGGTGCGCGATTATATCCTCAACTCACCGCCCGATATTATTCTGAATGTGCTTGATGCCGGCAATTTGCAAAGGGGACTTGGTTTAACCCTACAGATGGCCGCCAGCGCTCTACCCATGGTGGTAGCCGTGAATATGATGGATGAAACCAGGCGGCGGGGAATAACACTTGATCTTAAAGCCCTGGCCCAGCATCTTGGAGTACCGGTCATTGAGATATCAGCAAAAACCGGTGAGGGCTTACCTGATCTTAAAGAGGCTCTTTACGAAGTCATTAAGCATCCGGAAAAAACAAGAATTCCTCATATCTCCTGCCCCCCACTTCTGGAAAAAGCCTTTTTCCAAATCACCGAAGCCATTGGTAAATCAAGTATTGACACTCGTCTCGACCATACCTTCCTTGCCATGCGAATGCTGGAAGCAGAAAACCAGAATCAGTGGACAAGCAATGAAAAAGTGGCAGCACTAACCAAAAAATGGCAGCGCCACCTAAAACAATCACTTCATACAAGCTTCCCTGTGGTTTGTGCCGGTTGCCGTTTTAACGCTGCCCGGGGACTTGCCATGGAAGTTCTTGGAGAACAACCGATCATTGAGGATAAGCTAAGCAGACGACTGGATCACATTTTTCTCCACCGTTTCTTTGGTCTGCCCATCTTTATTATGCTTATGTTCCTGCTTTTTCAAGGAGTCTATGGCCTGGGGGCTCCGCTGCAGGAGGTTCTTTCCGTGGCTTTTGACAGAGCCGGAAGTTGGCTTTCCAGTCAAATAATGGTTCTCTCCCTATCCGCCGGGTTACAGAGTTTTCTCTTAGACGGTATCTGGCAGGGGATTGCGGTGGTAACCTCCTTTCTCCCTATCATTGCCCTCTTTTTTTTCTTCATGTCCCTGATTGAAGACAGCGGCTACATGGCCCGGGTAGCATTTCTTATGGATAGACTCATGCATCGACTCGGCCTGGATGGCAAAGCCTTTATCTCTATTCTGCTTGGCTATGGCTGTAATGTCCCGGCTGTGATGGGAACCCGCATCCTGACAAGCAACTATAGTCGCATTCTTACCATGCTCCTTATTCCCTTTACTCTCTGTACAGCCCGGTTACAGATTTTTGTCTTTCTTACAGCCATATTTTTTACTTCAACAATTGCACCCTGGATTATTTTATCCCTCTATGGCTGCAGTTTTGTTGCGGTTATCCTTACCGGTTTCGTGCTCAAACTTTTTCGTATCGGCGGCGCACCGGAACCTTTCATCATGGAGATACCACCCTATCGCTTTCCGACCCTGCGCAGTGTCGGTCTGCGAAGCTGGTATGAAATGAAAGATTTTCTCTTTCGGGCAGCTCCGCTGATCATGGCCGGGGTATTGCTCGTCTGGCTGCTCAGCCACATGCCCACAAATGTTCCGCCAGCCAGCGCAGCAACCTGGGCCGGACAACTGGGACAGATACTTGCCCCGGTTTTTCAACCGCTGGGAATTGGCTGGCAGGAAACCGTGGCCCTGATTTTTGGTTTTATTGCCAAGGAGATCGTTGTTGGAAGCCTGGCTGTTATCTATGGCGGAACCGACCTGGCTGGCCTGATGGGCAGCCATATCACCCAGATGCAGAGCATCAGTTTTATGATTTTCTGCCTGCTTTACACCCCATGTGTAGCCACCATTGCCGCCATTTGGTCGGAATCACGATCCCTCAGGATTACCTTGATCAGCCTGGTTTCCGGCCTTACTATTGCCTGGCTGACCAGCTTTATTTTTTATCAATCAGGCCTGTTGTTCGGTTTTCATTGACTACAATAAAAAACAATGAGAGAAACGTAACTATTCAGCTAACCCTAAATTCAGGGGACACAATCCCGATTTCCTTCGGAGAATCAGGTTATGTCCCCAGAATTTACTGAAATCCATCAATAATAGATGCTTTTCTACTTACGCTGAATAGTTACAGAGAAACAATTATGGACAAGAAACAAACTAAACGATCACCGCAGAAACCAACTTTTCGCAAAGTTTTGCAAAAAAGCGCTCTCTCCTTCCTGGCCTTGAGCCCTCTCCTATTAGGAATCATCGGCTTGGTCGGTCTCTTTCAGGTTCTGGTGACACCAAAGATGCTCGCGGCTCTTTTTAAAGGCAATGGTGTTATCGACACCCTGATCGGCACCCTGGCCGGTGCCACCGCCCCCGGCAATCCGGTGGTCAGTTATCTGCTGGGCGGAGAACTTCTCAAACAAGGAATCTCGCTCTATGCAGTGAGTGCTTTTGTCATCTCCTGGGTTACCTTGGGATTAACCCAGCTACCGGCCGAAGTGGAGGTGTTTGGTGGTCGTTTTACCCTGTATCGAAATATCCTGGCCTTTGTCTTTACCATGCTGATTGCAACGCTGACTACCCTTACCGTCCAGGTGTTAACATGAAGGGACAGGAGAAGCCCTTTAAAAATGGGGATAAACCCTTTGTCCTTCGAGGTAAATATCTCCTGTTCATCGTCCTTATTTTTTATGTTCTGCTTTTTATCGGCAACAGTCAAGCCGCCCAACTGGCTCTGCAGAAGAGTGGCAAAACCCTGGTGAAAATTGTCCCCATTCTATTCATGGTTATACTGCTAACCTCCCTGCTCAACTTTTTTTTACAGGCCAAACAAATCGCCAGGCACCTGGGAGAGGAGAGTGGTGGCAAGGGTTGGTTTTGGGCCCTGGCCGCCGGGGTGATCAGCCATGGGCCGATGTATATCTGGTACCCCTTGCTTGAAGATTTACG
>JAGGTT010000225.1 GCA_021163565.1 Candidatus Tharpella sp. | reverse complement strand
TTATTTGAAATGGTGCCGAAGGCCGGAATCGAACCGGCACGGGTGATCACCCACTACCCCCTCAAGATAGCGTGTCTACCAGTTCCACCACTTCGGCAGCAAAAGTGATTTCGCCTGAATTGCTAACGAAACCGGGGGACTTCTAAACTAAATACTTAAACTTGTCAAGCGATTGTTAGACTTTAATCCCGTCGTTTGGAAATTGCCGCAGCCGGGTTTCCTGATGCTTGACTTTCTCGAAAGATAGGCTTATTCAATAAAAAAACTGCAAATATTCAGGCGTTATAGCGACAGTTGTAAGTTTGTAGGAGGAAAGGTTGAATAAATCACAGCCGCCGTTGGCACACCGCCTGCGGCCGCAAAATCTTGAGGAGTTTGCGGGTCAGCATCATCTGTTGGGTGAGGAGGGATTTATCGCCCGGATGCTGGCTCGCGGACATCTTGATTCAATGATTTTCTGGGGGCCTCCGGGATGCGGCAAGACGACTCTGGCGATACTGTTGGCGGGTGCAGTGGAGGCCGATTTTTACCGACTTTCAGCGGTGACAGCCGGGGTTGCTGATATTCGCAAAATTGCGCTTATCGGCCGGGAGAATTTGGCGGCAGGTGGTCGGACGGTACTTTTTCTCGATGAGATTCATCGTTTTAATAAGGCCCAGCAGGATTTCCTTCTGGCTCCGGTTGAGGAGGGTTCGTTAATTCTGCTTGGGGCGACGACGGAAAATCCCTCATTTTCAATTATTACACCTCTGCTTTCACGGGCGCGGGTTGCGGTTCTTAAAGCTTTGGACCCAGCCGCAATCCGCTCTCTTCTTGGTAAAGCCGCAGTCCGTTTGGAGACTGATCATGGGCGCCGGATTTCAGTGGCGGAGGAGGTGTTGGAGAAGATTGCCATTTATGCCGATGGCGATGCCCGGCGGGGGTTGAATTTTCTGGAGATGGCATTTATCAATCTTAATCCGGAGCGGATTGATTTGACCCTGGCCGATCTTGCGGCCCTGCTTGACGGGCGTGAATTAGTCTATGATCGTGATGGTGAGGAACATTTCAATCAGATTTCAGCCTTTATAAAAAGTATGCGAACCGGGGACCCGGATGCCGCACTATATTGGCTGGGGCGCATGCTGCAGGCGGGTGAGGAACCGCTCTATCTGGCCCGGCGCATGATCCGGTTTGCGAGTGAGGATATCGGCAACGCCGCGCCTCAAGCTCTGCAACTTGCCATTAATGCTCGTCAGGCCTATGAAATACTAGGTTCGCCGGAAGGTGAACTGGCGCTTTACCAGGTGGCAGCTTACTTGGCCACAGCCCCGAAAAGCGATGCAGTTTATCTGGCTATGAGACGGATTGCCAAAGAGATAAAAAAAAGCGGTAATCAACCGGTGCCGATGCAGGTTCGCAATGCTCCAACCGGGCTCATGCAGGAGTTAGGTTATGGTGCCGGTTATGTCAACCCACACCGTGATAAAATTAATCCCGTTTTGATTGAAGCTCTGCCGGAAAAACTCAGAGGCGCTTCTTTTTACGAGCCTGCCGGTAATGGTTACGAGGCAACCGTACTGCAACGCCTTAAAGAGCGGGAGCAATTGAAAAAAAGTTGCAAATAGAACGTTAATCCGGGATCGTTCTGAGCTGTCAACCGGAGCCGGTTTTTAATGTTTCATTCATGCCGGTTGCTCGTAGTTATTTGCAGTTTCACGTTCGGTTGTTATGATACAATTCCAGCCGCAAAGATTTGAGGTCTCTATTGTCGTCAGTTCTGGATGAAAAACTTAAACATCTGCCTGATCAACCCGGGATTTATCAGTTTCTTGATCGGGCCGGCCGGATTCTTTATATCGGCAAAGCGGTTTCACTGAATAAACGGGTGCGCTCTTATTTTACCGGTAAGCCGGATCGAGCTAAAACCGCCCTGTTGCTGACTAAGGTGGATGATCTTGAGATTATTATCACCGACAGCGAAGTTGAAGCTCTGCTGTTGGAAAATAATCTTATAAAAAAATATCGTCCGCCTTTCAATGTCGACTTAAAAGACGATAAAAACTATCCCTATGTTCGGTTGGATCGTAAACAGCGTTTCCCCCGTTTTGAAATTGTTCGCCGTCGTAAAGTCGATGGGGCTCGCTATTTCGGCCCTTATCCGGCGGTGGCCGCTCTGCGCCAGACTTTAGCCCAACTTAATAAACATTTTCAGCTGCGGCGCTGCCGGTCAGAGCGATTTGCGAACCGGGTTCGGCCCTGCCTGAATTTTCAGATGAAACTTTGTGCCGGGCCCTGTTGTGAAAATGTTTCTGTGGCTGAATATCATCGCAAGGTGGCTTCGGCGGCACTTATTCTCGGCGGCCGGGGCCGGCCGGTGTTGCGGAGTCTCAGGCGGGAAATGACCCGGGCGGCGGCAGCTCTGGAATTTGAGCGGGCCGCCGTCCTGCGAAATGCTATCGAAGATCTTGAACTGGTACTCGCAAACCAGGCCATTGATGCCGGTCGTAACGAAGATATGGATATTATCGGGGGCGCAGCGCTTGCGGATGGAGCGAGCGTGATATACCTTTTGACTATCCGGCGGGGAAATGTGGTCGGTGGCCGGCCCTTCTTTTTTTCCGATTATGTCGGCCTGCCGGAAGATCTACCGGGGGCTTTTTTGCAGCGTTACTACAGTGACGCTGGGTCAGGGGAGATTCCGCCACCGCTGATTATTCTGTCCCGGTTGGGAGATGGCGCATCAGTTTTGGCGGCCTGGTTGACGGGGCTGCGCGGCTCTCGGGTTATGCTATTGGTTCCGGAACGGGGCCGGCGTTTACGGCTTCTGCGTCTGGCGGAAAAAAATGCGGCCGATTTTTTAGCCCGGCAGGAGCGAAATGATGATTTCCGGGCCTCAGCTCTAAGAGATATTGCCAGGATTTGCCGGCTTGAAGCGGTTCCGGAAATGATTGAAGGAGTCGATATTTCCAATCTCCAGGATGAAGGAGTGGTTGCCTCCTTGGTCTGTTTTCGTGCCGGTAAGGCGTCTAAGTCAGATTATCGTCATTATCGATTGTGCCCGGCCCCGCCGGATGATTTTGCCCGTATGGCGGCGGTAATCCGGCGCCGATTCGGGACGGATAACCCTCGTCCTCGGCCTGATCTTTTGTTGCTTGACGGCGGTCGGCCCCAGCTTAAAGCGGTGCTCAGGGTTCTTAAGGAATTGGATGTTTCAGTGCCGCTGTTGGCAATTGCCAAAGGTCGGGATGAGCGCGGCGGGAAAGATAGCACTGTCCCGGACAGTTTCTATCAGCCTGGTCGTAAAGATGCTCTACAGCTGGCTTTAAATTCGCCCGCTTACCGTCTTCTGCAGCAGATCCGTGATGAGGCGCACCGCTTTGCGATTAATTATCATCGGCTTTTACGTAAAAAAGGGCGGCAAACCCTGCTGCTTGAAATTGACGGGGTTGGTGATAAGCGGGCTCAGCAAATGCTTAAAAATTTCGGTAGTGTTGAGGCGATCGCCCGGCTTTCTCCTGGGGAATTGGCCGACAACTCTGCCGTTTCTTTGCCGTTAGCGGAAAGAATTATAAGTTTTCTGAGTTTTTACTTGAGATAGCCGGGATTGATTTTTTGCTTTTCTCGTTGTATTTATGCTGCGTCTGTATTAGATTTAGATATCAGCTGTGGTACAGTTGGATTGTATTTTGAAATTATAATTGTTCCAGTTTTTCTGGTGCAAGGAGAATAGAAAATTATGGCAAGGAAGATTCTGGTGACCGGAGCCTGCAGCCAGCTCGGACGGGTGGTTGAAGTGTTGCTGAAACTGCAGGAAGATACTGAAGTTGTAGCTTTGCCGCAGGCTGAACTTGATATTCTGGATGCGCCGGCGGTACTGGCAACGGTTGAGGAGATAAAACCAGCGGTTATAATCAACTGTGCCGGATTTAATGATGTTATTGCGGCTGAGAAACGGCTGGCAACCAAGCTGTCAATTAATACCCGTGGGGGTTGTAATCTGGCTCAGGCCGCCTCTCAGTTTAAGGCCTATCTCTGTACTTTCAGTAGTAAATTTGTTTTTAACGGAAAGAAAGATCAGCCTTATATTGAAGATGACGATTTCTGGCCGATCAATCAGTATGGCACCTCGATGCACGGCGGCGAAGAGATGATTTCCAATCTTTTGGATAATTATCTGATTATCCGCAGTGATCTGCTTTATGGCGGCGGGAATGATTTTGTCAGTCAGATCCAGCGTGCACTTAAAGTGGGGGATCAATTTGCAGTCAGTGATGATTTTATGATCGCTCCGACCTATATTGGTGATCTGGCTGCGGCTATGGTAGCTCTCTCTTCTAAATGGGCCGCCGGAGTTTACCATTATACCAATGATGCTGGAGACGATGGTATCAGCTGTTACGAGTTTGCGCAAGTGGTCGCCGAGTTGTCGGATCTTGATGCGTCTCTGCTTAAACCGACTCCGATTAATGATATGGATTTCGATACTCCTCTGTCGATGCCGCACCGGGCAATCTTGAGCATTGAGAAGTTTCGTGAGATGTTTCCGGCCTTGGTTCGTCCCTGGCGGGAGGCCTTGACGGTTTATATCGAAAAGTAGTCTGCCGATGGTACTGGTGCTGGCGTTGCCGGCATACCCATAGGTATTTCTTAAGATCGCAGCAAGTAAGTGAGCTGTAAACTACTTATAGGACTCTGGCCGGCGGTCTTTGAAACATGTAATAGTTGTCCGTGTCTGCTCGATTTCAGCCGTATCGATGGTGGCGCTGAAAGCGCCCTGCCGTCTCGGGGTTCTTAGCGTGGTTGTACCCCATGGATCATAGATTGCGGAGTTTCCGGAGTAGTAATTTTCAACTCCTCGGCCGATGCGGTTGCAGGCGGCAACATAGAGTTGATTTTCGATAGCCCGGGCTTTAAGCAGGGCATTCCAGTGCGCTATACGAGGTTGCGGCCATTGAGCGCAGACGAGTAGAAGTTTTGCCCCTTTGAGAGCCAGATTGCGGCTGAGTTCAGGGAAGCGGATGTCATAGCAGGTCATCAGGCCGACGGCCAGGCCGCGGATCTTGATCAAGCATGGTTTTCTGCCGGGGTGAAAATGTTTTTCTTCATCCATGAGTGAGAAGAGGTGAATCTTGCGGTAGGCGGCAATCTGCTCGCCGCGGGGATTGAGCAGGAAGAAGGTATTGTAAAAATTTCCCTGGTCGGTTTCGACCAGGGTGCCGCCGATATAGGCATTTCGGGTAGTGGCAATTTGAGCCATTTTTTCAAGCATGGCAGGTGTGGTTGCCGCCAATCGGCTGAAATTTTCGTAGTCATAGCCGCTGCTCCAGAGTTCGGGTAGCAGAATAATATCGGTCTCGGTGCTACTTGAATTTAGCAGTTGTTGACAGCGGGCAAGATTTATTTCAGGCTTTCCCAAGGCGACATTCATCTGGACCAGGGTTATTGTGAGAGAGGTTCGTTGCATCACGGATTACCTTATGAATTACAGAATCGAACTCAGATTTTAAATTTTAGTTACTTTATAGTATACTATATAATAATGTAGGGCAAGTGCGTTTTCGGTAAGATGGTTGCCGGGATATTGCTTGTGCCGGATTTCAGGGAGGACGGTTAATGAAAATTCAGGTTTATCGCAAATTTGTTAATACCAGCAATCGGGTTCGGGTGTTGCTGCGGCCTATGACTGTCGCCGACCGGGAGCTGGTGAGTGAAATGTTCTGTCAGCGGGCCAGCGCTGATGATGTGCGTTATTTGAAGGAAGATGTTCGTAATCCCGAATTTGTGGCTGGCTGGTTTGCTGATATTGATTATGAAAAGGTGCTTCCTCTGCTGGCACTGCATGGGGAGCACCTGGTTGGGGATGCGACACTGCATCGTCGCCGTGGTGCCGAGCGTCATATTGGTGAGTTGCGTATTTTTTTGACTAAAGAATTTCGCGGAGTGGGTCTCGGTATGCAGCTGCTTGGAGAGCTGATTGAAATCGGCCGGGATATGGGCCTCCACATGCTGATAGCTGAAGTTGTTTCGGATGAATTGTCAGTAGTTAAAGCCTTTCGCAAACTCGGCTTTGTCCGTCACGCTGAGATTGACGACTATTTTATGGATATGGACGGGAATCTGCGTGATGTTTCACTGATGCTGCTGCCGCTGGCAGCTCGGAAAGAGTATCTTTTTTAATTTATAACCGGAAAGTAAATTTCGTGATTACCATGACTGGGAGAGTGTAGGTTTTGCGTTCTCCCGGTTTTGTTCTTCAGGGTTGAGTTTTGTTAGAAAGCGCTTGACAAAAAAAATGGCTCAGCGTATAAAGCGCCTCCTTCAACGTCTGGAGCGCTTTGAGTTGCTTTGACGTGAAAGAGAAGTTCTTTTTAGGTGCAGAAAATATTCTTCCTTTGCTTTGTGAAAGCACTTGACAAAGACTTGGGAGAAGCGTATAAAGCGCCTCCTCTCACCACTGACCGGGAAGAATATCCCGCTTAGGTGTTTGAGGTAATAGTTCTCTGAAAAAATAAAAATGGTTATAAATTTGCTGAGCTGAAAATGCTTGACAAAGAAACTTGAGAAGCGTATAAGGCGCTTTCCTTTGGCTGACGAAAATCGTAGTTGAGGGTGATTTGAGGCCTTGTCTGAAAAGGCCGCTGAAAAAAGTTCTTGACAAAATTTTTAAGAAAGCATAGAATGACCGTCCGTTTTCATAGCTGTTATAGCTTTGCTTGCGGTATTGAAAATCGATCTTTGAAAACTGAATAGGATTAATTGTACAGCTGTTTCGAGCAGAACAACAAGTTACAAAAAAACGCATTAGCTTGCGTTAATTTCTTTAAGATTAAACTGAAGAGTTTGATCCTGGCTCAGAACGAACGCTGGCGGCGTGCTTAACACATGCAAGTCTTACGAGAAAGTTTCCTTCGGGGAATGAGTACAGTGGCGCACGGGTGAGTAACACGTGGGTAACCTACCCTTCAGCTTGGGATAACATTTCGAAAGGGATGCTAATACCGGATACGTTCATTTAGACTTCGGTCTTTTTGAGGAAAGATGGCCTCTATACTATGCTATCGCTGATGGATGGGCCCGCGGGTCATTAGCTTGTTGGTAGGGTAACGGCCTACCAAGGCAACGATGACTAGCTGGTCTGAGAGGATGATCAGCCACACTGGTACTGGAACACGGACCAGACTCCTACGG
>JAGGTT010000128.1 GCA_021163565.1 Candidatus Tharpella sp. | reverse complement strand
TGGCGCGCCGCGGAAGATTCGAACTCCCGGCCTTCTGGTCCGTAGCCAGACGCTCTATCCAGCTGAGCTAGCGGCGCAAATTTCAGGTTTTGGGCTTATGTAAAAAGTGGCGGAGAGAGAGGGATTCGAACCCTCGATGCAGTTTACCCACATACTCGCTTAGCAGGCGAGCGCCTTCAGCCGACTCGGCCATCTCTCCTAAATAGTGCAACTAAGTGACTGTTTTCAGACTCTCTGTTTTCCGGTCAAATTCCGAGAGGAAAGTCGTTTACCAGATGGTTACCAAAATGTCAAGCCCGGCGAAAAAATTCGCCGGGCTTTTTTGAAAATGGCGGAGGAAGTAGGATTTGAACCCACGGAACTTTCGTTCAACGGTTTTCAAGACCGCCGCCTTAAGCCACTCGGCCATTCCTCCAGATTATTATTTAAATACTTAAATACTATTTCGGTTTTTCAATCTTCTTCCGGCCGCCCAGGTAAGGTCGCAAAATCTCAGGGATAACGACACGGCCATCCTCTTGCTGATAGTTTTCAAGGATCGCTACCAGAGTGCGGCCAACCGCCAGTCCGGAGCCGTTTAAGGTGTGGACAAAACGGGTTTTGCCACCGGTTTTCGGACGGTAGCGAATGTTAGCCCGGCGCGCCTGAAAGTCCTCAAAATTGCTGCAGGAGGAGATCTCGCGGTAGACTCCCTGACCCGGCAGCCAGACTTCTATATCATAAGTTTTGCTGGCGGAAAATCCCAAATCACCGGTGCAGAGATTTACAACTCGATAGTGAAGATTTAAGGCCTGCAAAATCGATTCTGCATTGGCCAGCAGTTTTTCCAGTTCGTCATAAGAATTTTCCGGGTCGGCAAATTTGACCAGCTCGACCTTGTTGAACTGGTGCTGGCGAATCAGGCCCCGGGTATCCCGGCCATGCGAGCCCGCCTCTTTGCGGAAGCAGGGCGTATAAGCGGTGAAACAGCTTGGCAACTCACTATCCTCAAGAATTTCATTTTGAAAGATATTGGTTACCGGAACCTCTGCCGTTGGAATCAGAAAATAATCAAGCCCCTCGATTTTAAATAGGTCGTCGGCAAATTTTGGTAACTGTCCGGTGCCGGTCATGCTGTTTCGGTTAACCATAAACGGCGGCAGGACTTCAGTATAACCGTGTTCATCGCTATGTTTGTCGAGCATAAAATTGATCAGGGCCCGCTCAAGTTTGGCTCCGAGATCGCGATAAAGGGTAAAACGGGCACCGGTGATTTTGGCGCCGCGCTCGAAATCTAGAATCTTGAGTGCTTCACCGATATCCCAGTGCGGGGCCGGAGTGAATGAAAGTTCCGGTTTCTTGCCCCACTCTCTGATAAAAAGGTTATCATCTTCGCTGTTACCGACAGGTACACTATTGTGTGGGAGGTTGGGGATCAGGTAGACAATTTCGTAGAGCTGGTTTTCAACTTTGGCGACCCTGGCATCAAGCTCCTTGATCCTGCGGGAGACATCGCGCATGGCGGTGATCTCGGCCCCGGCATCAGTCTTGTTTCGCTTCATTCCAGCGATTTTGTCCGAGCAGGTATTGCGCTGATTCTTCAGGCTTTCGACCTCACTCAAAAGCTCAAGACGCTGGCCGTCCAGGGTTTTGAACGCACTCAAATCAAGAGAATTATTGCGGTCTTTCAGCATAGAGGCCACACTCTCAAGATTGTTGCGGATATATTTAAGGTCGAGCATAGTTACTTTAAGGTTCCGAAAAAAGTTTTAGGTTAGCAGCTTGAAAAGTGCCGCCGATATACTATTTTCATTGGCTTTTTGTCAACTAATTAATGCTGTCGTCGAAAAAAGTTTTAACCCGCGGGGGCCTCTAATCTTACCGGTCTTTATGGTGATGGGCCAGTGCTGCCCGGGTTGGCGGGTCGAAAGAGTAGATATTCATACAATACTCCATCAGCATTCTATAGGTGTTGAAAAAAGATGCATTGAAGCTTATCGCCTGGCGCATGATTTCAATCCAGGTCGACCGCTTGTGGTAGTAGGTCGGGATTATCTCTTTTTCCAATTTTTCGTAAAGGTCATTGGCATCAAACTGATTGCTCTCTTCATCAACCTGAGGTCCGCTGGGGAGCGGGCCGATCGCCCAGCCGGTTTTGTTTTCGATCCAGCCTTCAATCCACCATCCGTCGAGGATGCTGAAATTCGGAACCCCGTTATGAGCCGCTTTCATACCGCTGGTGCCTGAAGCCTCCAGAGGCCGGGTCGGAGTATTGAGCCAGAGGTCAACCCCGCCGGTAATCAGTTTCCCCAGCTCCATATCGTAATTTTCGAGATAGACGATTTTAATTAGATCTTTAAGTTTGTCCCGGGCGTTGAAGATGTCGCGAATCAGTTTTTTCCCAGGTTCATCCTGGGGGTGGGCCTTGCCCGCTAAAACCAGCTGTAAGGGGCCGTAATGTTCGGTTATATGGCGCAGCCTTTCCGGATTCGAAAAGAGCAGAGTCGCTCGTTTGTACGGGGTTGCCCGACGGGCAAAGCCGATGGTTAATATCTCCGGGTCAAGAATGACCGAGGTGGTTTTTCTGATATATTGAAAAAGTCGATTTTTAGCACTCTGGTGAGCGGCAAAGAGTTCATCTGCGGGAATCATCATGGCATTGCGGAGGAGGAAATTATCCCGGCGCCAGCCCGTCAGGTAACGATCAAAAAGCTGTGAAAATTCCTGGTTTGTCCAGCTTGGTGAATGGACACCGTTGGTAACCGCCTTGATGGTGTAACCCGGAAACATCAGAGCACTGACGTCACGGTGGCACTTGGAGACGGCATTGGTGTGGCGGCTCAGATTCAAGGCCAGGGTGGTCAGGTTAAGATCACCGGATCCGGCGAATCTTTTCAGTACATCAAGAGGTATGTAAGAACCTAAAAGTTCTTCTACGAGATGGTAATCGAATCGGTCGTGCCCGGCGGGTACCGGGGTGTGGGTGGTAAATACGCAGTGCTGGCGCACTCTCTCATAGTCCCAGACCTGATCCGGATCCCAGGTCTCTTCGATATTGCGGCGATAACGTTTGAGAAGCTCCAATGTCAGGAGCGCGGCATGTCCCTCATTGAGGTGAAAATTGAGAATTTTACGGATTTCAAGGGCGCTTAAAAGGTGCAGACCGCCAATTCCCAAAATGATTTCCTGACTCAAACGGTAACGCTTGTCACCACCGTAGAGTTGAGCTGTGAGCTTACGATCCTCCGGGTTGTTTTCCGGTAGATCACTGTCTAAAAAGAATACCGGTACCTGACCGCCGGTACATCCCTCAACAATGTAGAGCCAGGGGCGGAGAGCCACGTTGCGATCACTGATTTCGACGTTTACCGTGATCCGGTCGAGTTCGATCAGAAGGTCTGATGGATTCCATATAACCGGTTGTTCGATTTGCTGGCCGTTTTCTTCCAGATGCTGTTGAAAATAGCCGTCCCGGTAGAGCAGGGTTACGGCGACATAAGGCAATTCATGATCAGCTGCGGCTTTGATAGTATCGCCGGCCAGTACCCCGAGACCGCCGCTGTAAGTGGGAACGTCAACCCTTAAACCGATTTCCATAGAAAAATAGGCAATTTGCGGGGCCAGATTTTTTATTTCCGAATATATATCTTTTTCTTTCATAAGGTGGTTATACCTGTAGATAATTTTTTTACTTTACATATCAAGTGAAAACGCACTATTAGGCGCATGCGTAACCATTTAGTATCTATAAGCGATAAATGTAAAGGAAAATTTATTTATGAAAATTCCATCATTGAAGATCGGGGATGTTTTTGTAAAGTACCCGATAATCCAGGGCGGGATGGCGATTGGTGTTTCGACTTTTGAGCTGGCTTGTGCAGTTGCCGATGAAGGTGGTGTCGGGGTGATTGGTGGTACCGGCCTGAGTATGGATGATTTACGGGATCAGATGCGTGAAGCTCGGGCCGCAACCAAAGGGGTCTTGGGGATGAACATCATGGTTGCCGCCCGTGACTTTAAGGAAGCAGTCCTGGTCGCCTTGAAGGAGAAGGTTGATGTTATTATAGCCGGAGCCGGCTTTTCCCGGGATGTTTTTACGATCTGCAGAGAGTGGAAGACTCCGCTAATAACCATGGTTGCCTCCGCTAAAGTCGCCCGTTTGTCTGAGCGTCTGGGGGCGGCGGCAGTAATCGTTGAAGGTTGTGATGCCGGGGGACATCTGGGGACTGAATCTAAAGCCTCGGATCTTTTGCCGAGTATCTGTGAGGCGGTTTCAATCCCGGTAATTGCTGCGGGCGGTTTTGTTGATGGTCGTGACATCGCTCAGATGCTTGAGCTTGGTGCGGCCGGGGTTCAGCTTGGCACTCGTTTTCTTCTGAGTGATGAGTGTACCGTACACAAAAATTTTAAAAATCTGCTGCTTAATGCCAAAGCCTCCGATCTGGTACGGATTCTCTCACCGGTGGGTCTGCCTGCCAATGCCATCCACACTCCCCTGGTTAAAAAATATCTGGCAGGTGATACCTCAATCAAACCGAAAAGTTGTGATGGTTGTCTGAAAAAGTGCGGCCAGCAATTTTGTATCGCGGGGGCTCTGAGAGATGCCCGGGATGGTGATTATGAGCATGGTCTCTTTTTTACCGGCAAACGTTTTACCGATATTGCCTCGGTCAAACCGGTGAAACAGATCTTTGCTGATCTGCTTTCTGAGACTCAGGCTTATCTTGATCGGGTTCTGGATAAGAGTGTTTCTGTGAACGGTTGAAGTTCTGACTTAAAGGTTTGAACCTCAGGGTTTTTCTGATACTTTCAAGTAATGGCGGCAAGGTTTCCGCCCGCCGGGCTGATATCGGAATGGCCCGGTAATGTTTTGTCAGCCAGCGGACGATGTCCGGGTTGACCAGA
>JAGGTT010000074.1 GCA_021163565.1 Candidatus Tharpella sp. | reverse complement strand
TGGCCTTTAAGCCGGTGCCGACCATCGGCAGAGCCCAGAAAACTGCGGATTATGAGGGGCGTGAAGTCGTTTTAGAAGGCAAAGGCCGGCACGACCCTTGTGTCGTACCCCGAGCGGTGCCGATTGTCGAGGCGATGGCAGCTTTAACCCTGGCTGATCTGGCTTTACGCCAGAGATCTACCCGGTTTTAATAGTGGCATCAGATCTTTTTAATCCGGCAACCGGTTTTCCGGGTCAGAAAGCTCTTTCACGGTATCCTTAAAGAACTCAAATTCCATTTTTACTACCAATTGGGCTTCAGAGACAGCTTCAAGTTGTTGATCTCCTGCTGCTTTCTCCAACTCATATGCGGCCTCTCGCAGCCGCTGAGCTTCAATACTGCCGGCGGCACCTTTGATTGAATGGGCATTGATTTTGATTTCAGCGAAATCGCTCTCCTGCAAACTCTTCTCAATATCCTGTAGATAGTCATCGACCTCCTGAATAAATTCATCCAGCAGTTCATGGTAGAGTTGCAGATCATGGTCGATTTTTTGGATAAACGTGTTGCGGTCAAAACATTTTATGTCCGGGTCGAGATGACTTTTTCCCGGAGATATGAGTTGGTTGATTTCAGTGGTTGTCGGGTTGTCATTATCGGTTTCATCTTCTCTTGTCTGGGGCCGGCTTTTAGCCGGGTCAGCCTGGAGCCGGGTCAGGGTTCGGTTCATGATTTCATTGAGCTCCTTGAGGCGAACTGGTTTTGTCAAAAAATCATCCATTCCTGCCTCAAGGCAGCGGTCGCGGTCTCTTTTTAAGGCATGGGCGGTCATCGCTATGATTATCACCTCGGGGTTCAGGGTTGAGGCTAAGCGGTTGCGTATCTGTCTGGTCGCTTCGTAACCGTCCATCACCGGCATCTGAATATCCATGAAAACGATATCGTAATATTTCTCTGCCAAGGCTTTCAGAGCTTCAACTCCGTTGCCGGCACTGTTACTGTGGTAACCGATTTTAGCGAGCATTTTCGAACCAATTCTGATGTTGACGTGATTATCGTCAACTATAAGAATGCTGAGTTTTTTTAGCCGGCCATCCAGATTTAATCCGGCTTCAGAACTTCTTATCTTTTGGAGAGGGTCATTTATAGAGCTGATAAGTCCAAGACAGACCCCCAGCTGTTCATAAAAAAGCGCCCTTTTTATTGGGGCCGGGATGATTGTATCATAGTTGTTCGAGGCTTCAATCTCTTGCATCGGTGCCAGGCCGATGATAAATTCCGGTTCCAAAGAGCTCGCCAGTTTATTTTTCAGCGTGTAATTTTTGGGCACCCGCGAGAGGTCAACCATAATGGTTGAGTATGGTTTCCGATCCTGCCGGGCCTGCTGCAGAAGATCGTTTAAGGTTGTATCGGAGTTAGCCAAATCAAGCTTGCACTCCAACGAGAGCAGATGCTCTTTTACAACCTCACCGACCGGTTGCAGTTGAAGTTCATGGTTGTTGCTGTCCGGTGGAGTAAAGATGAGAAAACGGAAGCTCTGAAAGATTTTTGCTCGCGGCGGCAGAGTGGTTTCGGGATCGCGGCGCAAAAGGGCTGTAAACCAGAAGTTGGAGCCTTTCCCCAACTCGCTCTCAACGCCTATATCACCGTTCATTAATTCGACCAGCTGCTTCGAGATCGCCAAACCCAAGCCGGTACCACCGAATTGTCTGGTGGTTGATGAATCAACCTGGGAGAAAGAGCGGAAGAGCCGGTTGAAACGATCATTGGGGATACCGATTCCAGTATCGGTTACGCTGAAACGGAGTTTAATATACTCAGCCTCTTCATCCTCAATCTCGACCCGGATAATGATGCCGCCCTTCTGGGTGAATTTTATAGCGTTGTTGGCCAGGTTAATCAAGATCTGGCGCAGGCGAATCGGGTCGCCCCGCATCGACTGCGGGATATTGTGGTCGACAATACAGTGAAAAAAAAGCTCTTTTTCATCCATCTTGAGAGACAATAGATCGAGAATGTCGTCGGTTATTTCACTGATCTGAAAGGCAATATCTTCAAGTTCCAGTTTATTGGCTCCGATTTTCGAATAGTCGAGAATGTCGTTGATGATATAAAGCAGACCCTCACCGTTTCTGATGATTGTATTGAGGTAGTCTCGCTGTTCGTGGTCGAGTCTGGTGTCCAGCAGGAGGGATGAAAATCCTATGATCGCATTCATCGGGGTTCTGATCTCATGACTCATATTGGCCAGGAATTCATTTTTCGTTGCCGCTGCAAGTTCCGCATCCCGAGCCATCTTGTTGGCCCGTTTAATGGCTATTCCCAGTTGTTCGTTAACCTTGTCAGCCTCCTCATAAGCGCGGCGCAGGGCACTTTCACTTTGTTGATGCCGGATCTCAGCGGCTGTCTGGGCGGCCATTATAATTAGTAATTCCGCAGTTTTAGGTGGCAGAGTTAAGTAGCCCTCTTTGAGGGCGCAGATATTGCCGATTAATTCTCCGGAGGCACTGTAGAGGGCGATTCCGACATAGCCTGAGCCCTTGAACTCCCTGAAAACCCAGTTATTCGGGAAACGTTTCTGGATAGCCTCAGGACAGTAGTAGATCTCTTTGCCAGCACTTGCTGAAGGGCATTGATTGATATCGTAACTGAATGATTTCAGCTTATGTTGATGGCTCTGCATGGCCAGAATTTCCAGCTGCCGGCCTTCAATTTTGCCGACCCAGACGGTATCGCAATTAAGCCACGCGTGCAGCGTCCTGACCACGTTGTCAAAAAATGGCTGTCCGGAAACCCCGGACGTGTTGTTGATAATGGTTTTGATGGTATCGTTGGCACGGATGATGGGGGTACGGTCATGCAGAGTAGCGGAAAAAAACTGTTCCTCGCCGGGCTCCCGACGGTGGGCGATTAAAATTAGACGAAAGATCAGGTCGCTGGAAGTGGTGGCGATTTTGATTTCACCCTGCCATTGACCCTCTTTGATGGCAGTCGGCAAAAGCTTTTGGGTGAGCCGGGAGCGTTCCGAAGGTGGAAAAAGTTTAAGAAAAGAAAATGCTGAAAGAACTTTATCTTTCTCAATTTCAAGGAGCTTGCGGCCAGCTGAGTTGATGTAGTGAATAACACCGCCGGCCGTGAACATGACTACGGGATTTGGTGAGATTTCATGAATTTCAATCAGGCGATCCTTGTTTTTTTTAAGCGGTACAAGTTCAGCCGGTTCGTCAAGGCAGTTTTCGTGTCCGGCAATTAAGGGTTGTTTCTGGGAGGCACTGTTTAAATTCTGTTTTTCTTCCATTTTGAGATTACCTTGAAGAGGTTTATTGTCTCTCTTCCGGTTCCGCCTGGCGCAACAGATTTGCCAACAGGGTTATCGGATGTTCGGCCTGCCAGTCGCTGTTCGCTACCACCGCGCCCTCGGTAAGCTGCAGTATGCATCCCGGGCAGCCACTGGCGACAATCTCGGCCCCGGTGGCATCGGCTGCCAGAGTTTTATCCTCGAGGATTTTGCGGGAAAGCTCCTTGTGGGTTATGCCGAAGGTGCCGCCCGCTCCGCAGCAGCGTTCGGGGTGGCGCATCTCGATAAAATTTTCTCCGGCGATCAATTTGAGCAGCCAGCGAGGCTCTTTGGAAACACCCTGACCTTTGCGCAGATGGCAGGGGTCGTGATAAGTGATTTTCTGCTTAAGTTTTCGATTTCCGAGCAGATGTTCCAGTTTTTCCCGGTGCTGGAACAGAAATTCGCTGATATCGAGAATCTCGCAGTGCTGCGGCCGGCCGTCGTAATCTTTCAGGGCGTGTCCGCAGGAGGCACATCCGGTAACCAACTGCTTGATCCCGGCATTTTCATGTAAAACCTTGAGATTTGCCTGCTTAAGTTTTGCACTGGTGCTTTCATCGCCGGCCCCCCAGGTGACCATGCCGCAGCATTTGAACTCCGGCGGGACAATGGCATTAAACCCAAGTTTTTCCAGAACAAAGATCAGATCAAGTCCCATTTGGGGATGGAGATAACGGGTTGCACAGCCCGG
>JAGGTT010000101.1 GCA_021163565.1 Candidatus Tharpella sp. | reverse complement strand
TGAAAACAGTGCCTTTCATCTTAATTTTACGGGCCTGGAGAATGTCAACTACCATCATCTGGTTCAATATTTTATCCCGGTGACAAATAAACCGGCGGAGAATTCAGGTACCGCTTACACCCTGACGGGTGAAGTCGGCTGTGAAGGGTTGACCACCAACCAGCGTCCTTATTTTGAGGTTGTCGGAGTTAACGCCCCGCAGCTTAGGGCCCGAACCCCGATGTTTGCCGCCGCCCAAACTCCAACCCGGTTCAGCCTCAAGTTCATCGTGCCGCCCGGATGTCAGCAGGTTTATGTGCGTCTGCAACGCAATAAAAGTAACGATATAAACTGCCGGATTGCCGGTGATATCTGGATCAGCAACCTCAAAATCAGCGCCGACGGATTGATGAATGACTGAGCAGCGTGAAAACATTAGCCGACTTATTGAAAAAGTTTCCCGCCGCACTTCAACTGAAAATCTCATCGCTTTTGTGGCCGACAATTTCGGCATGTTGCTCGCGTGTCAGAAGGTAGTTGATTTCAAGGAGACCCCGGATGCCGCGGCCCGGACATGGTTTGAGCAGAAATGCCGTGATTTTCGCATCACGCCGCGGGTTTTGCAAAATGAGTGCGAGCGCCTGCTGTCGATATTTCAGCCCGGACTCGCGCAGGATGAACAATACAGTCTCCTCGGCTTAACCCCGCTGGCTTCCATCGCGGAGGTTAAAAGTGCTTATCATAAACTCAGTTTTCGTTATCATCCCGACAGTGCCGCCGCCGGGGCTTCCGGGGATAATGATAATGGCGAAAAATTCATCGCCATCTGCCGGGCCTACAAGAAAATTACGCAGGCGCAAGAAAGCCTGAATGCGGATGTAGACCAGGCCGGGAACATTCCCTGGCAGCACGAGCTCCGGCCGCGGGTTGCGAAGCGGCGGCAACCGAAACGTAAAGCCTTCTTTCTGATTACAGCGATTGCCGCCGGCCTGCTTATAGTTACCTTTTCAGCCACCCGCAGCTACCGCAATCGAGCCATGCTGAAAAGTCTTGGTCAAAGTTCCGGCACCGCCGCGGTCAAATCCCGGCCGCAGCCGGTAGCGGCCCACCGGCTTCCGCCTTTGCAGGAGCGGGTCAACACCTTTCTCTCCGCCTATACCGATACCTATGAAATGCTGAATTTTAACGAGTTCGCCGCTCTCTTCACTGATGATGCAAGAGAAAACGATACTTCTTTCAAACAGATATCTTCCAAATACCATCAACTTTTCGGTCTTTTGCAAAAGGCTTCATACACCATCCAACCGCAATCCCTGCGGGTTGATAATAACCTGGTTTATGTCTCCGGCGATTTTCGCGCCACTCTCCTTTATCGGGATGGCAAAGAGCTCAAAGTTCACGGCCCAACCTCTCTCCTTCTGTACGAAGATCCAACCCACCACTTCAAAGTCAAAAACCTGACCTACACTTTCGACTAGCCTTTTAATTGGGGACAGCCACCGATTAATTTACCGAATAAATCGGTGGCTGTCCCCAATTAAAAGACAAAATGTCTGTTTTTGCAAACAAATCTTGCAAATTAGATAAAAATGTATATAATAATGAACATGGAATTGCTTGATGACATGGCATCTCTTGGTGCAAAAGTTCGAGAGGCCCGAAAGTTGCGTGGTTTGTTGCAGGCTGATGTTGCCGAGCTTGCTTCGGTTCGACGACAGGTTGTCGGGGAACTTGAAAGGGGTGTTTATAAAGGCTCGTTGCGGCAAACCCTGGATATTTTAAGGGCCATGGGATTGCGCCTGAGCATTGAACCTGCACGTTTTCCTACCCTGGATGAATTGTCCGATGAGTGAGAGGGTGAATAGAGTAACCATCAGTGTGCCGGAAGGTAATAGCGGCACCCTTGAAAAAAACCATCGTTTTTCATTTGCTTATGATCATGCCGCTAAGCCTGATTGTCAGCTTTCCCTGAGCATGCCGGTTCGTCTGCAAAGTTATAGCCGCGGTGCGCTCCACCCGATATTCGAACAGAACCTACCCGAGGGTTTTGTGCGAGAACGGATTGTGGAGCGGTTGCGAAAACATATTCGAATTGATGAAATGTTGTTTCTTGCGCTGCAACGAGATAATGGTATAGGCAGGTTGCAGTATCATTCGGATCATTTCCCCTTCGAGGTTGCCGGAAAAGAGAACCTGACGGAAATATTACAGTGGCAGGGGAGAGAGTCCCTATTTGAAGAACTGGTCAATAAATACCTTTTGCAAACCTCGGTCAGCGGGGTCCAACCCAAAGTTTTAGTCGGTGATGACCGGGCAATCTTTCAAACGCCCGGATTAATAATTAAGAGCGGTCTTGATGGGTATCCCGGTCTTGCGGTGAATGAGTTTTTCTGCATGACTGCCGCAAAAAATTGCGGTTTAAACGTACCCGGTTTTTATCTCTCTGATGACCATTCTTTGTTTGTCATGCATCGTTTTGATCTTTTAGAGAATGGTGATCGCCTTGGGGTTGAAGATTTTTCCGTACTCTTGGGTGAAAGGGCAAATGACAAATATACCGGATCCTATGAGTCTCTTGCTAATGTTATCAATATGTACTGTGCCTCTCCTCAGAAAGATCTGGAACTATTTTTTCGGATGCTGGTACTCTCAGCAGCCGTTGGCAATGGGGATGCTCATAAAAAGAATTTTTCTCTTATCTATGAGGACATAAGAAAACCGGAGACCATCGGCTTGTCGCCTGCCTATGACATAGTTTCGACATTGCCTTATCTGGAAAATGATACTCCGGCCTTAAAAATGAATGGTCAAAAAAAATCTTTTCCAGACCGCTCTGAATTGACCCGTTTTGGGAAAAGGGTGGGTATCAATAAACCAGCTGAAATCATTGAGCAGGTTATTGTCAGTGTCCGCAGCACTCTTCACCATTACCAAGCCATCTTAAAAGAGTACCCACCCATCTACAAAGCCATAAAACAAGCCCTTTCCAAGCTTGAGACCTGA
>JAGGTT010000099.1 GCA_021163565.1 Candidatus Tharpella sp. | reverse complement strand
GGTGATAATATCACGGTAGTTGGTGAGTTGATCACTCCGATTGCGATGGAGAAAGAGCTTCGCTTCGCGATTCGTGAAGGTGGCCGTACGGTTGGCGCCGGAGTTGTCAGCGAAGTTATTGAGTAACTAGCACGATTATAGACAGATTTACTGTCAGTCGAAGCCAGGGTGGGTTTGTGAAGATCCGTCTCTGGCTTCGGTTTGTTGTGGTTTATCATTAAAATAAATTCTTCAAGCGCTTAGTCGCCGGGTATATGAATAGTCATGCGAGATAAAATTACGCTTGCCTGCGGGCAATGTAAAAGAAGAAATTATACGACGAAAAAGAACAAGAAGAATACCCCTGACAAATTGGAATTTAAGAAATTCTGTCGTTTTTGTCAGACCCACACCCTCCATAAAGAGACCAAGTAGTTTTTTTACGTGTAAGTAGTGGCGATTACTCTTCTTGAAGATTTTGCAGGCCAGTAGCTCTAATGGCTAGAGCACCGGACTCCAAATCCGGGTGTTGTGGGTTCGAATCCCTCCTGGCCTGCCAGCAAATATCAAATGACCATTAGTCGGAATATTTCGGCTGAATAAGGGGGTCTGAAACTTGGCAGCTATTAAAGAAAGTATCACCGAACTGGGTCAGTACCTGAAAGACTCAAAAGGTGAGATGAAGAAAGTTACCTGGCCCAGTCGTAAAGCTACGATTGGTCTCACCTGGGTGGTGCTGGTCGTGGTGTTGATCATATCTCTGTATCTTGGCGTAGTTGACCTGGGTCTGTCAAAACTGGTTAAATTCATTCTTTCAGTTTAATCCGGCAGCTCTGCAATTAATGATAGGATTAAATAAAGGCTGATAGGGTAAGTTATGGCAAAGAAATGGTATGTGATACATGCTTACTCGGGCTATGAGAACAGAGTCAAGCTGACCCTCGAAGAGAGGATCAAGCAATGTGGTCTGCAGGATATGTTTGCTGAAATCGTGGTTCCGACCGAACAGGTTGTGGAGATGGTTAAAGGTAAACGGCGAACCTCGCAGAGAAAATTTTTCCCCGGTTACGTTCTGGTTAATATGGAGATGACCGAGGAGACCTGGCATGTGGTTAAGGGTACTCCGAAAGTCACGGGTTTTGTCGGTGGCGGCGACCGGGTGGCGGCGACCCGGTCAATTTCTGAGGAAGAGGCGAATAATCTTTTGGCTCGGATCGCTGAAGGTGAGAT
Source organism: Candidatus Tharpella sp. (assembly GCA_021163565.1). Lineage (GTDB taxonomy): Bacteria > Desulfobacterota > Anaeroferrophillalia > Anaeroferrophillales > Tharpellaceae > Tharpella. The sequence continues at coordinate 7,051 of JAGGTT010000099.1, read as the reverse complement.
GCGGCCCCAACCTAAAGTTCTTTTCGAGATGGGTGAAAGTGTTCGGGTTCTGGAAGGTCCATTTGCCAATTTTACCGGAACTGTTGATGACGTTAACCCTGAAAAAGGTAAAGTTCAGGTTTTGGTCAGTATCTTCGGGCGGCCGACTCCGATTGAAATAGAATTCAGTCAACTGGAAAAAATAAGTTAAGAAAACGTACATATCTTTTGTGCGTGAATTTATATTAGACTCTTAAACAGAGTGCAGGAGAATTTAGGATGGCGAAAAAAATCACAGGTCAGATCAAGCTCCAGATTCCGGCCGGTCAAGCCAACCCCTCGCCACCAGTAGGTCCGGCATTGGGGCAGCATGGCGTAAATATTATGGAGTTTTGCAAAGCATTCAATGCTAAAACCGAAGCTCAGCAGGGCATGATTATCCCGGTTATCATTACTGTATATGCAGATCGAAGCTTCAGTTTTATCACTAAGACCCCGCCCGCTGCAGTCTTGCTGAAAAAAGCGGCGAAAGTGGATAAGGGTTCCGGGGTTCCGAACAAGACTAAGGTGGGAACTGTTTCCCCTAGTCAGGTTCAGGAGATTGCAGAGTTGAAAATGGTTGATCTTAACGCCAATGACATAGATGCCGCCTGTAAGATCATTGCCGGGACGGCACGCAGCATGGGCATTGTTGTCGAATAGAAGGATATGTGAGGATTAAATGGCTAAGTCTGGAAAAAATTATAGTGCCAATCGGGCCAAGGTAGATTCCGAAAAGAAATATCCTTTGGCGGAAGCAGTTGAATTGTTGAAATCATTTACTACAGCAAAATTCGATGAGAGTGTCGATATCGCTGTCCGGCTCGGGGTTGATCCCCGTCATGCTGACCAAATGATTCGGGGGGCTGTGGTTCTGCCTCATGGCAGTGGTAAAAGTGCTCGCGTCGTGGTTTTTGCCAAAGGCGAAAAAGAGCTTGAGGCTCGTGAGGCCGGGGCTGATTTCACCGGTGCTGATGATCTGGCGAAAAAGATCTCTGACGGCTGGCTCGATTTCGATAAAGTTATCGCGACTCCGGATATGATGGGGGTTGTCGGAAAACTGGGCCGGGTTTTGGGTCCACGGGGTTTGATGCCTAATCCCAAGGTTGGGACCGTGACCTTTGATGTCGCTCGGGCCGTAAGTGAGATAAAGGCTGGTAAGGTTGAATTTCGGGTTGAAAAGGCTGGTATTATCCAAGTTTCAGTCGGACGAATCTCATTCAGTGCTGAGAATCTGCTGGAGAATATTATGTCAATGGTTGAAACCTTGAACCGGCTTAAGCCATCTTCAAGCAAGGGTAACTATTTTCGTGGATTTACTCTGGCCTCGACCATGAGTCCCGGTATCAGAATTGATATAAACAGTTTGTAAGTCATTAAGACGTTACAATTTAGATAGATTTTCAATAGGATATCTGAGCTGTAGACCGTGGGTTGATTTTAATTAAGGTCGTAAAATCCCACCGAGGCTGTCCGGTTTGTCGTTTTATTACGCAGATCTGATATTAGTGTGAGCTCATTTGCCTTTTGACATGATCAATAAACAGACAAGGAGGTGAAGAAAGGTGAATAGAGCGGATAAACAGGTTCAGATTGATGAACTGACGGCAAAGTTTGGTGATGCTCAGGCGGCATTTCTGGCTGACTACCGTGGTCTTGATGTTGAGAAGATTACGGCGTTACGGAGCCAGCTGCGTGAGAAAGAGACTGAATTTAAGGTTGTCAAGAATAGCCTGGCACGGATTGCCGCAAAAGCAACCGGCAATGAAGTTCTGGTTGAGCATCTGCAGGGACCAAGTGCTTTGGCCCTGGTCTATGGTGATCCGGCGGCGGCAGCTAAAGTTCTGGTTGAGTTTGCTAAGAAAGAGGATGCCCTTGAAGTTATGGGTGGAGTTCTCTCCGGTAATTATCTTGATATTGCTACCGTGGAACGGTTGGCTAAGTTGCCGAGCAAAGAGGTTATGCAGGCGACTTTGCTGGGAACTATGAATGCCGTTCCTGGTGGTCTGGTTAACGTTCTGAGTGCGGTGACCCGATCTGCGGTTCAGGTTTTGAATGCCATTAAGGAACAGAAAGAACAGCAGGCCTAGAGCTTGGTGGTTCTTTGATTTTTAAAAACACTAAAATCAAAATTTGCGAGATTAAATTTATATCCTAGAAGGAGTTTGATGCTATGTCTACCACAAAAGAAGATGTAATCCAGTTTATTGAAAACATGACTGTTCTTGAGCTCTCCGAGCTGGTCTCAGAACTTGAAGAGAAATTCGGCGTTTCCGCTGCGGCTCCGATGGCGGTAGCGGCGATGCCGGCTGCCGGTGGTGATGCTGGTGCTGCCGAGGAACAGACTGAGTTTGATGTCATTCTTACCTCTTTTGGTGAGAAGAAAATTCAGGTCATTAAAGCCGTTCGCGAGATTACCGGTCTCGGTCTGAAAGAAGCGAAAGCTGCCGTTGAGGCAGCCCCGAATGCGATTAAAGAGGCCATCAGTAAAGATGAAGCCGGAGAGATCGTGAAAAAACTTGAAGATGCTGGTGCCTCTGCCGAGGTTAAGTAAGTTATTTGATGATCTATTAAGATCATCGATTATGACTGCATTTTTCGTAAGGGATAGGGCCGGGTAGGCCTTATCCCTTACGTTGTTTTTCATTCTCTACTCTTTTTACCTGTTTTAGACTGCTTTTAAAAGGCGGTAATGGCTTAATGGTGTAGAGTCGCAAACCTTCCTGCCCCCAAGCAAATAGTTTTAATACTCTAACTTTAATGATATGAGGTTAAAGTTCTATGGTAGTCCGCAACAGCCGTAACCTGCCTCGTCTGCGTTGTAATTTTGCATCTATAAAAGAGGTTGTAAAAGTACCTTTTCTTCTTGATCTGCAGCTCGATTCTTATAAACGTTTTCTCCAAGATGATATCCCCTTGGAGGAGAGAGATGATATTGGTCTCCATGGTGTCTTTAAGAGTGTTTTTCCGATTAAGGACTTTTATGGTACCTCATCGATCGAATATGTGAGTTACAAACTGGGTACACCGCGATATACCGATCGCGAGTGCATGCTCAAAGGTGTAACTTATTCAATGCCGATTCGGGTTCGTATCCGATTGATCATCTGGGATATTGAGGAGGGCAGCGATCAGCGCTCAATTCGTGATATCAAGGAGCAGGAAGTCTATTTCGGCGAGATTCCTCTGATGAGTGAAAGGGGAACCTTTATCATCAACGGTACCGAACGGGTTATTGTCAGCCAACTGCACCGTTCTCCGGGGGTCTTTTTCGCTCAGGAGAAAGCCAAGAGCTCAGTTAGCGGCATGTCACTTTTCAGCGCCCGGGTGATTCCCTATCGGGGTTCATGGATAGATTTTGAATTTGATAATAAAGACCTGATCCACGTACGGATTGACCGCCGGCGTAAACTCCCGGCCACGGTTCTGTTGCGGGCTTTAGGTTACTCTACTGAAGAGCTGCTGAACCTGTTTTATGACAGCGTTACGGTTAACTGTTTGAAAGACGGTACGTTTTCCCGCCAGATTAACTATGAACATAGTGATCTGATTGCCAGCTTCAAGGCCCGGGAAGATATCCTGGATCCTGATACCGGTGATGTCCTCCTCGCGAAGGGCCGCAAAATCAGTAAAGCGGCTCTGCGACGGATGAAGGCTGCCGGTCTTGAATTTCTGCCGATGATGGATGATGAGTTAGTCAATTCATATGTTTCACATGATGTTGTTGATCCGCAGACTGGAGAAGTCCTGCTTGAGTGCAATGAAGAGATTACTGCCGAAAAGCTGGAAGAGATTCAGCAGAGCAGCGTGGAACAGGTTGAAATTCTTTTTATCGATAACATCAATGTCGGTTCCTATCTCAGAGATACGCTGTTGGTCGATAAAATTGTTTTAAGTGATGAAGAGCGTGAGTTGGTCGCTCAGGGTGAGAAGAGCGAGAAAGAGATTGAGGTTGAAAAAGCTAAATTAGAGATCTATCGTCGTCTCCGGCCCGGAGAACCGCCGACTATTGATATTGCCGATTCACTTTTCCAGAATCTGTTTTTCAATCCTGAACGTTATGACCTTTCACGTGTTGGCCGGCTTAAGATTAATCATAAGCTTGGTACGGAACAGGATCTTGATTGCAAAACCCTGACCGAGGAGGATATCCTTGCAATTGTTCGTTATCTGATCGGTTTGCGATCGGATAAGGGGGTGATCGATGATATCGATAATCTCGGTAACCGTCGAGTAAGGACGGTTGGTGAACTGATCGAAAATCAGTATCGTATCGGTCTCGTACGGATGGAGAAATCTATTCGTGAGCGCATGAGTTTGCAGGAGATTGATACGGCGATGCCGCACGATCTGATTAACTCCAAGCCGGTGAGTGCCGCGATTAAAGAGTTTTTCGGTTCGAGTCAGCTCTCGCAGTTTATGGATCAGACCAACCCCTTGTCGGAGATTACTCATAAACGTCGTTTAAGTGCTTTGGGACCGGGCGGGCTGACCCGTGAAAGAGCCGGTTTTGAGGTTCGTGATGTTCATCTGACTCACTACGGCCGCCTCTGTCCGATTGAGACTCCTGAAGGACCGAATATCGGTCTGATTGCTTCGCTGGCCTGTTATGCCCGGGTCAATAATTTCGGGTTTATTGAAACCCCGTACCGGGTTGTCAAAGACGGTGTGGTCAGTAGCGAGGTGGTTCATCTTTACGCCATGGCTGAGGATGACAAGATTATCGCCCAGGCCAGTGCGCCTCTTAATTCGGACGGAAGTTTTGCCAATGAAATGGTAGCCTGTCGCAAGGCTGGTGAATACAGCATTGAGAGTCGTGATGCCATCGATTATATGGATGTTTCACCGCGGCAGCTGGTCAGTGTTGCGGCTTCTTTGATTCCTTTCCTTGAACACGATGATGCTAACCGGGCCCTGATGGGTTCCAATATGCAGCGTCAGGCTGTGCCGCTGCTTCGAGCTGAAGCGCCGATGGTCGGTACGGGAATGGAGGCCCGGGTTGCACTCGATTCCGGGATTGCCGCAGTTGCCAAAAAGAGCGGTTTTGTCGAGTACGTTGACTCATCTAAAGTTATTGTCCGGCATGAACCTGAAAACAGTGATGATGAGTTCAGTCTGGATATCTATCCTCTGGCCAAGTTTATGCGTTCCAACCAGAATACCTGTTGCAATCATATTCCGCTGGTCAAGAGCGGTACCCGGGTCGAGGTCGGAGAAATTTTAGCGGATGGTCCTTCGATGGATCACGGTGAACTGGCATTAGGCCAGAATGTTAAAGTCGCTTTCATGACCTGGGGCGGTTATAATTTTGAAGATTCGATCCTGATTAATGAGCGGATTGTCAAAGAAGACAAATTTACCTCGATCCATATCGAAGTATGTGAGGTCGTGGCCCGGGATACCAAATTAGGGCCCGAAGAGATTACCCGCGATATTCCCAATGTCGGCGATGAAGGTTTGGCTCAGCTTGATCATGAGGGTATCGTTCATATTGGGGCTCATGTTAGTCCCGGCGATATCCTGGTTGGTAAAATTACTCCGAAAGGGGAGACTCAGCTTTCCCCGGAAGAGAAACTTTTACGGGCGATTTTCGGAGAGAAAGCGGGCGAGGTACGTGATACCTCGTTGCGGGTTTCTCCCGGAGTCCGAGGCGTAGTTATCAATACCAAAACCTTCGCCCGCAAAGGTTATGGCGGTGAAGGTGGAGCCGAAGAGCGGGAACGCGATATAAAACTGGTAAAAAGTGAGGCTGATGCTGAGCTCCATGCCATCCGCCGCAGCGTTACCGGCCGGATACGTGAACTGCTGATCGACCAGACCCTGGAAACCGATCTTAAGAGCGGCAAGGGGAAAGTGGTTTTAACTGCGGGAACTAAACTAACTGAAGAGGATGCGGCAAAAGTCACCTTGAATATGTGCAGTAATCTGATTTTAGGTGACGCAGTTGCGGCCGAGGCTCAGATCAGTCGCCTGATTGCATATATGGAGAGTGAAACAGAGCGGGTCGAGGCTTCTCTAGAGGAGAAGATTGAGACCTTGAGACGAGGTGACGATCTTCAGCCCGGGGTCAACCAGATGGTAAAGATCTATATTGCCATCAAACGTAAATTGTCGGTTGGTGACAAGATGTCCGGGCGTCACGGAAACAAGGGTGTCCTTTCGCGAATCGTTCCGGAAGAGGATATGCCTTATCTGGCTGACGGTTCGACCGTTGATATCGTGTTGAATCCGCTCGGTGTTCCTTCACGTATGAATATTGGTCAGGTGCTCGAGACCCATCTCGGTTGGGCCGCCCAAGCTCTCGGCCGGCAGATTGAGGAGATGATCGAGAAAGAGTACAGTCCTGCTGCCCTGCGCGAGAAACTGAATCATGTTTTTACGCATGATCAGGGTTCACGGGACTGGCTGGCTGCCGCCACTGATGATGAAGTTTTGGAGCAGGGGGGGAAGCTCTCCCGCTATGTACCCATGGCCACCCCGGTTTTTGACGGTGCGGGTGAAGAACGTATGAAAGAGTGTCTGGAAAATGCCGGCCTGCCGCGCAGCGGCCAGATAACTCTCTATGACGGGCGTACCGGTGAAGCTTTCGAGCGACCGGTAACCGTTGGTTATATGTATATCCTTAAGCTGCATCATCTGGTTGATGATAAGATGCATGCCCGTTCAATCGGGCCCTATTCGCTGGTGACCCAGCAGCCGTTGGGCGGTAAAGCCCAGTTCGGGGGCCAGCGTTTGGGTGAGATGGAGGTCTGGGCTCTGGAGGCTTATGGCGCAGCTTACTCACTGCAGGAGTTCTTGACGGTTAAATCTGATGATGTCGCCGGGCGCACCCGGATGTACGAAGCCATTGTCAAAGGTAAGCAGACTTTAGAGTCGGGTCTGCCGGAATCCTTCAATGTTTTGGTTAAGGAACTCCAGAGTCTTTGTCTGGATGTTGAATTGGAGGAGGAAAAATCATGAGAGATGTTCTAAGTTTTTTTCAAAAACCTAAAGATGCTTTAAAATTTAAATCTCTACAGATAAAACTGGCCTC
>JAGGTT010000192.1 GCA_021163565.1 Candidatus Tharpella sp. | reverse complement strand
CCGGGCTGTTTATGATGGAGTTATCGAAGCCATTGGCCGTCAGAACAGCATCTATGCCGGCCGTTCGATATTTCATCGGCTGCGGGAGCGCCGGATTGAGATCTATGATTTCGTCAAAAATTGTCAGTCTGATTTTACCGGGGATATGCACAGTAAAAAGTGGGATATTGCAGACTTATCCGGTGTCGTGGAGGAACTTTTGCTGGAGAGTCGTTATGCTGCTTTCGTTGAGGGCTCACTGGCATTGAGTGATGCTTATCTTCGGGGGCAGGTTAAGACTCTGCAGAGTTTCCGGGAGTACTGCCTTGAAATAGCGGATGAAGTTTCCGGCCGCTCCCTTCTTCACAATCAAGCTGCACCTATGGCAATTTATAATGGTCCGGAAATCCCTGCTCCTTTGCGCCTGGCTTTAGAAGCTCTGGTACGCGGGGCCGGAGCTAAAATAGAAACCGCTGACTCTCAACCAACGAACGGTTGATTTTCTCGACACAGCGCCGGGCTGTAACGGTATGATAATCCTTTTATTATAGCGGCGTTTGCACCCCAAGAGCACTTAAGAAGATCGCAAATAAGTATCATTTATCTGATACCTTCTCGTTAAAAAAAACTTGAAAACAACCTGTAATTTTTGATATTTTGTTCTTGACAAGCGCCTCTTCTTTGGCTATAGATGAAAAGAATGAGGCTTCATTCATTTTATTGATGACAGGGAAGCAGGGTAAAAATAATTTAGTTTTAAGGAGTGGTAAATTGAATCTGGTACAGATCTTTTTCGAGCAGGCTCGGCGGCTTCAGGATAAACCGGGAATGCTGGTCAAACGTGAGGGAGAGTATACTGAAATCAGTTGGAGTAAATGGGCCTCAGAGGTTGAAGCTATCGCCGGCGGTTTGCTGTCTGAGGGCCTGCAGAGTGGCGAGAAGGTAGCCCTGCTCTCCGAGAATCGTCCGGAATGGGCGTTTGCCGATCTGGCGATTTTAGCCTGTGCCTGTGCTGATTCACCCATCTACCCGACTAGCCTTGTAACTCAGGTAGAATATATAGTTAAAGATTCTGAAGCGGTTTTTCTTTTTGTCTCCTCAGTCGAACAGCTTGAGAAAGGGGTTGCGATTGTTGATAATTGTCCCAATTTGAAAAAGATTTTTGTTTTTGACGAAGATATTCCTGTGAATTTACGCAACCACGACAAGGTTATGGCTTTAAGTGAGCTGATCGATACCGGTCGGCAATGGTTGACGAAGAATGCCGAGCGCCTGGAGGCAATCTGGCAGAATATTGATGAGAATGACTTGGCGACACTGATTTATACTTCTGGTACCACCGGCGATCCGAAAGGGGTGATGCTGACGCATAAAAATTTCATCAGCAACGTGGCGGCGTGCAGTAAATGTGTCAGAGTTGATACGACGGATATCTTTCTCTCCCATCTTCCCTTAAGTCATGTCCTTGAACGGATGTCAGGCTATTATATGCCGGTCTATAATGGTTCAGTGATTGCCTATGCTGAATCTATTGATCAGGTTTCGCAGAATATGACCGAAGTTCATCCGACAATTATGATCAGTGTGCCGCGGCTCTTTGAAAAAATCTATGATCGTATTTTTGACGGGGCACAGCAGAGTACCGGACTAAAAAAACGTCTGGCATTCTGGGCTTTTGGCCTGGCGGAAAAAATATCGGTCTGTGAGCGCGAAGGGCGGCAGCCCGGCGGATTTTTGCAGTGGCAGCATAGTCTCGCCAGTAAACTGGTTTTCGGAAAACTTGGTGATAAGTTGGGTGGAAAGCTGCGTTTCTTTATCTCCGGCGGAGCTCCGTTACCGCAGAAGGTGGCTGAATTTTTCTACGGAACTGGTTACCCTATTTTTGAGGGTTATGGACTGACCGAAACCGCACCGGTACTTGCCGTTAATTATTTTGATAATATGAAATTCGGTACGGTCGGGCCGGTGCTTGAAGGGGTTGAAATCAAGATCGCCGAGGATGGTGAAATCTTGGCCAAGGGGCCGAATATCGCCCTGGGATACTATAATAACCCAGCCGCCACTGCTGAAGCTTTTGTTGACGATTGGTTTTATACCGGTGACGTGGGTGAACTAGATAGTGATAATTATCTTAAAATAACCGATCGCAAGAAAGATATTATTGTTACTGCAGGGGGTAAGAATATTGCTCCGCAACATCTTGAAAACCTTCTCAAAATGGATAAATATATTTCCGAGGCCATGCTGTACGGTGACCGAATGAAGTTCATCTCAGCCCTCCTGGTGCCTGACTTTGAAAGAGTTGAAGAGTACGCATTGAAAAATGATATTCTTTTTGTTGACATTAAGGGTCTGTTGGAAAATCCTGAAATTCGGGCGATGATCGGCCGGCGAATTGAGAAAGTTCAGAATGAAAACAATATTCCCGGCTATGAACAGGTCAAAAAATTCGTGATCTTAACCGGTGAATTCACGATGGACAATAATGAGGTGACTCCGACTTTAAAACTCAAACGAAAAATTGTAACCGCAAAATTTCAGCAGGAACTTGATGCCCTATATGAAGACTGATCAAAAAACAGAGAACTCTCTGGGAAAGAGTATTCCCGATGACCCACGTAAGCGGGCGAAGTATATGGCCATCATTGAAGCTGCTTTGGAGGCGTTTTCCGAATACGGTTATCACGATTGTCCGGTCTCAAAGATTGCCCGTAAGGCCAATGTCGCCGATGGGACAATATATCTCTACTTTGCCAATAAAGAGGAGGTTCTGATCTCGGTTTTTCAGGAGAAGATCAATCGCCTGATTACAGATATTGAAAAATTAACTAAAGATTGCACGGATTCCTGGGGGAAAATCGAGATTTTAGTCCGTTATCATATGGGTGCTTTGGGCAATGACCGGGTTCTGGCTAATTTTCTCCAGATTCAGCTGCGTCAGTCCAGCGCTAATATTCGTCGTGGTATTGCCCTGCCATTGAAAAAGTTTTATTTACTGATTGAAAATTTCGTTATTGAAGGGCAAAAAGAGGGTGTTATTGATAGTTTTATAAATGCCAATATCGCTCGTAAACTTATATTCGGTACTATTGACGAAGTTATCAGTTGTTGGGTTTTGAGCCGTCGTCAGTATGATGTGATAGAGCGAATTGATGACGTTATCTATATTTTGCGGCGGGCTTTGATTGTTGATACCGCAGCATAGTTCAATTTATTTTTTTGGTGTGATAAGTGAGTGAGTGTTCAGTCATTTATAGATACATGAATATTTATTGATTCATTAAAAATCAGGTTACTGGTAAGGAGTGAGATTATGGGAAATGGATTGGTTAATGTAAGAGATCAAAAATTTGTTCTCTTTGAGCAGATTGGTATCGATAAGCTTTTTAAGTCAGAGAAATATGCTGATTATACGTTGGATGATGCCAATATGATGCTCGGTGAAGCTGAGAAACTAGCGGTTAATGTGATGGAACCTACTTATGCCGAAGGTGACCAGGAGGGTTGTACGTTTGTCGACGGTAAGGTTAAAGCCCCGGCCTGTTTTCATGATGCCTATAAGAAAATTTGTGAAGCGGGCTGGAACTCTGCCGCGAGAGACCCTGAAGTTGGCGGTCAGGGGATGCCGTTAAGTCTGTTTACCGCTTGTGCCGAACTCTTTAACGCGGCCAATTTCCCACTGATGATGTATCCTGGTTTGACTTGTGGGGCAGGGGCTCTGATTGAGAAATTCGGTACTGATGAGCAGCGGAAAAAGTACATGGAAAAAATGTATTCCGGTGAATTTGGCGGGACTATGGGGCTAACCGAACCGGGTGCCGGCAGCGATGTCGGGGCGTTGCGCACCAAAGCTGTGAAGCAGGATGATAGGACTTACTTGATCAGCGGTGTGAAGTCGTTCATCTCAAGTGGTGATCATGATTTAACCTCGAACAATATTCATGCGGTTTTGGCGCGAATCGAAGATGATCCTGCCGGTACCGATGGTATCTCGATCTTCATTGTTCCGAAAGTAATGGTTAATGATGATGGTTCACTGGGTGAACCCAATGATGTTATAACCGGTAATATCGAGCACAAGATGGGGATCAAGGGTTCGGCTACCTGTACCCTTAATTTCGGTGAAGAAGATAAATGCTATGGCGAACTTTTAGGCCGTGAACGTCAGGGTATGGCGATCATGTTTCATATGATGAATGAGGCTCGTCTTGAGGTCGGCATTCAGGGCTTGGGTTGCGCTACGGCGGCTTTCGAACATGCTCGTGATTATGCTCGTGAACGGATTCAGAGCCGGGCGATCTGGGATATGACTAACCCCGAAGCAAAACCCGTAACCATTATCGAACATCCCGATATTCGTCGCACTTTGTTGTGGATGAAATCATACATTGAGGGTATTCGGGCACTCAATTACTACGTTGCCTTTGCTTTTGATCAGGCCGAGAGTGTCTCAGATGCGGCCGAAAAGAAAAAATGGAATGGGGTTGTCGAACTCCTGACCCCGGTCTGCAAAGCTTTTTCCACCGATAAATCAATTGAAATCTGCTCTTTTGCTATCGATATCTACGGCGGTTACGGCTACTGCTCGGAGTATCCGGCCGAACAGTATCTGCGCGATGCTAAAATCACCACTATCTACGAGGGTACCAACGGCATTCAGGCTCTCGATCTGGTCGGTCGTAAACTGGCCCAGAGCCGGGGTCAGAATCTGAAAAATGTATTTGCAGAGATCGGTAAAACCGCCGCTTCAGCCGGAGCTGATCCCGAGTTGCAATTGCTGGGTGCTTCTCTGGGTAAAGCCGCGCAGGCGGTAGGCGGGGTTACACTCCAGTTTAAAGATTGGGCCGATGGTTCCGGTTTGATCCTGGCAATTTTAAATGCCCGCCCCTTTCTTGAAGTCTTTGGTGACGTTCTGGTTGGCTGGCAGTTGGTACAAGGCGCCCAGATTGCTTTAGCCGCCGTCAATAAAATCTATGCCGAGGCTGGAGCTCAGACGCAAGCTGAACGCCGGGCGTTTGCCCGAAATAACAGCGAAGCGGCATTCTACGAAGGCAAAGTTGCCAGCGCTCGCTATTTTGCCAGCACTATTCTGCCGACGGTTAAAGGACGCTGCCTTGGTATCCAGGCCGGTGACCGGACTCCGGTAGAAATGTTGGATGCATCTTTCGGTTAGGAGATAAGTTCTAGCGAATAGCGATCGGCGAACTTTGCTTCGCCCTCTATAAATGGGGACAGAACTAAAGGTCTGTCCCCACATCGAGACAGTTAGAAAATGATGGTAACTTGAATAGTTACAGATTATAACCTTTAATAGACCAACTAAGGAGAACTCGAAAATGACATACCAGATTAAAAAAGCGGCAGTTCTTGGGGCCGGGGTAATGGGAGCTACAATTGCCGCCCATCTCGCGAATGCCGGGATTGAGTGTCTTTTGCTTGATATTATCCCTTTTGAACTAAAACCCGCAGATGAGGCTAAAGGATTGACTAAAGAGAGCCCAGCCTGGCGCAATAGTTTTGCGGAAGCCGGTCTGAAAGGGGCAATTAAGTCTAAACCCGCCTCATTTTATGCAAAATCTGTCGCAAAATTGGTCAAAACCGGTAATTTTGAAGATGATCTTGACAAATTGGCCGGAGTTGATTGGGTTATTGAGGTTGTCATCGAAAACTTAGAAATCAAACATGAACTTCTGGCCAAAGTCGAAAAAGTGATCGGTCCTGACTGTATTCTTTCGAGCAACACTTCCGGTTTGCCGATCAATGAGGTTGGATCACAGCTCTCGACCTCGGTCAAAGAACGTTTCTTGGGAACTCATTTTTTCAATCCGCCGCGCTACATGAAATTGCTGGAGATTATTTCCGGCCCTGAAACCAAACCCGAAGTTATTGATTTTATGTCAACTTTCGGTGAAGAAATCTTAGGTAAAGGGATTGTCATCTGTAAAGATGTGCCCAATTTTGTCGCTAACCGGATCGGCGTCTTTGATATCTCCAATGCTATCACTCTGATGTTGGAAATGGAATTGACGATTCCCGAGCTTGATGCGATTATCGGCAAAGCCCTGGGCCGTCCCGGTTCGGCGATCTGTGGAACCATGGATCTGGTTGGTCTTGATACCGGCATGCATGTCATGAAAAATCTTTATGACGCCGTGCCTGATGATGAGATGCGGGATATTTTTCAGGCTCCTGAATTTATGGTGAAAATGGTTGAGAGTGGTAAGCTTGGTAATAAAACCCGCCAGGGTTATTACAAAAAAACCAAGGATGAGAAGGGAAAAAGGGTAAAACTCGCCCTCGATTACAATACTAATGAGTATGTCTCTTTTTCCAAGCCGCGTTTTGCTGAACTTAAAGAAGCCCGGAAAATACCCGGTGGTTTTGCCGCCAGCTTAAAGTATCTGTTTAAGAGTTCCGGTAAAGTCGGCGATGTTGTACGCGCCTATCTCTGTCGTAACTTTCTCTATGCTGCCAATCGAATTCCTGAGATCAGTAACCAGCTCAACTCTATCGATGATGCCATGAGATGGGGTTACAACCATAAACTTGGTCCCTTTGAGCTTTGGGATACCATAGGTCTTGAGGATACGGTTGCGGTTTTCAAAACTTTGAAGATGAAATTGCCTGAAATGATTACGGCAATGCTCAAAGCCGGTCACAAAAGCTTTTATGAAAAACGCGAAGATGGTCTCTATGTTTTCGATTTCGAGGGCCAAAACTACTTAAAAATTGAATCTAATTCGAAAATTATTCTTTTGCCCTCCGTGAAAGCAGCTGGTGGTGTAGTGGCCACCAATCCTGGTGCCACTATGGTTGATCTCGGAGATGGTATTGCCTGTGTTGAGTTTCATACCAAGATGAATGCGATTGATGCCGATGTTGTCGGCATGCTCAATCAGGCTTGTGATCTTGTCGAAAAAGATTTTAACGGTCTCGTCATTGCAAATCACGCAACTAATTTCTCTGTCGGTGCCAACCTTTTTGAGGTTTTTGTCACTATTCAAAAGGGCGACTGGGATATTCTGGAGATGATGATAAAAGAATTTCAGGACTGTAATATGCGTCTGAAATATCTCAATAAGCCGGTAGTTACGGCGCCTGCCGGGATGGCTTTGGGTGGTGGCTGTGAAATCTCGATGCATGGTGACCGTTGCCAGGCAACCGGTGAGACCTATATGGGCTTAGTTGAAGTCGGCGTCGGTGTGATCCCGGCCGGTGGTGGGACCAAAGAGTTGATGATTCGGGCGACCGAGGGGATTCCCGATGGTACTATTGCCAGCGGTCTTAACCTTCAGACCTACTATCAGAAGATTTTTGAAACTATCGGCATGGCCAAGGTTGCGACCAGCGCAGTGGAAGCCAAAGAATTTGGTTTTATTCGCAAGACCGAAGGCCTCAGTATGAATCGTGATCATCAGATTCACGATGCCAAACAGATCGCTATGGGAATGTCGTACTTCTATAAGAAACCAATTTCGCCCATGATCCCGGTTATGGGTGACAATCTCAAGGGTATGATCGACTCGGTTCTCTATAATATGGAGGCCGG
>JAGGTT010000046.1 GCA_021163565.1 Candidatus Tharpella sp. | reverse complement strand
GGCCGCCGCCCCCGGCAGGTGAAAATAAAAACATAAAAAACAGCGTAATAATCAACAGTCGGCGCGACATATCAACCTTGTTGCCTTCATAAAAAGTATCTGGATGGCTAAGTAAAAACAGAAAAAATTTTTCTGAATCTACTCTGAAACAGACTTTTGTTCAAGTCAAATTATCATTTCTCCTGATCTAACTTACGGCCCCGGGCTTGACAAAAAGAGCCCTAATGAACTACTAAGTCGCCATGTTGAATCTTCTTATTATCGGCTGCGGCGGTTTCCTCGGCGCGATCAGCCGCTTTCTAGTCTCCGAACTGGTCTACACGTTCATTGGCGCGGGTATGCCCTACGGAACCCTGGTGGTCAATCTCTCCGGCTCTTTTCTGCTCGGAATTGTGGCCCAGATCGGACTCTCCAGCAACCTCCTCCCGGCGGGTATCAACTCATTTGTCGGAATCGGCTTCCTCGGAGCCTTCACTACATTTTCAACCTTCAGTGTCCAGACACTGGAATTACTGGAAAGCGGCAGCCTCTTAAAAGCTTTTCTCAATATCTTCCTCAATGTCACTCTCTGCCTGATCGGTGCCTGGGGAGGATTTACCGCCGGGCGACTTTTAACCTGAAACTAACTCTCACACTATATCTGAAAATCATTTCACACCCCCCGTTTAGTCTCCGATGGCAAGCGTTTCCGATACCTTGAGAGACAATTCTCGCACGCTCTGAAATAACTTCAAAAAAAATGAATATGAACCTTGACATTTACTACATATTGTGGTTTATATGCTCGCCAGACACTACATATAGTGTTTTCATCAAATCAAGTCTATTTTGTTAGAACCATTTAAAATCATTAATATTTAACTTAAATTGCGAAAGAAAAAGGAGTAACAATGAAAAAGTCAGCATCAATCCCTACCCTTCCTAAATCGGCTACCACACCATTTTTCAGCGCCAATGCGATCACTGTCCTGGAGCGCCGCTATTTGAAAAAAAGTGAAACTGGTGAGGTGGTCGAAGAACCGAAAGATATGCTCTGGCGGGTCGCCTGGACTATTGCTGAAGGAGAGAACGAATTCGATAAAAAAGCCGACATCAAAAAGCTTGCGCGGGAATTTTACGAGATGATGGCAAAACTGGAATTTCTTCCCAACTCTCCAACCCTGATGAATGCCGGCCGCGAACTGGGCCAGCTCTCAGCCTGTTTTGTTCTGCCGATTGAAGACTCAATGGAGAGCATCTTTGAAGCTGTAAAACAGACCGCCTTAATCCACAAGAGCGGCGGCGGCACCGGCTTCTCCTTCTCTCGGATTCGTCCCTCCAACGATCTGGTCCACTCCACCAGCGGGATCTCCAGCGGCCCGCTCTCTTTCATGTCGGTTTTTGACTGCGCCACCGAAACCATCAAACAGGGCGGCACCCGGCGCGGCGCCAATATGGCAATCTTAAGAATTGACCATCCCGATATCATGGATTTCATCAAGATCAAAGCCGACCTGACCAAACTCCAGAATTTTAATCTTTCGGTAGCCTTGACTGATGATTTTATGGCCGCACTGAAAACTGATAGCGAGTATGACCTTATCAACCCCCGCAACGACGAAGTCATAAAACGCCAGAATGCGCGCAAGGTCTTCAAACAGATAGTCAAACAGGCCTGGCTTTCAGGGGAACCCGGCATCATTTTTATCGACCGGCTCAACGCCGATAACCCGACCCCGAAAGTAGGCATGATCGAAAGCACCAACCCCTGCGGTGAACAACCGTTGCTCCCCCATGAATCCTGTAATCTCGGTTCTATAAATCTGGCCCAGATGGTTTCTGACGGCAAAATTGACTATGATAAACTCGGAGAAACCGTAAACAAAGCGGTACACTTCCTTGACAACGTTGTCGATATCAATAACTACCCTTTGCCGGTAATCGCCGAGCAGACTAAAGCCAACCGCAAAATTGGTCTCGGGGTTATGGGCTTTGCTGACCTGCTGCTGCTGCTGGAAGTCCCCTACTCCTCCCAGAAAGCCCGGGATCTGGCGGCGGAAATAATGTCTTTCGTTGATAATACGGCTTACAAGGCATCGATTGAACTTGCGGAAAAGCGCGGCGCCTTCCCGAATTTCCCCGAAAGTACCTACGGCACTAAAAATCCGACGGTACCTTTACGCAATGCAACCCGAACCACTATCGCCCCAACCGGTACGATCAGTATTCTCGCGGGCTGCTCCAGCGGAGTCGAACCGATCTTCGCACTGGCTTTTATGCGACGGGTCATGGATGATGATGAACTTTTTGAAGTTAACCCGATCTTTGCTGAAATCGCCCATAAAAATAATTTCTACAGTCAGTCGGTAATCAAGAAGATCGCCTATAACGGCAGCTGTCATAATCTTGACGAAATCCCGAAAAAATTCCGCCGCTTTTTCGAAAGCGCCCACGATATCGCCCCGCATGACCATATTGAAATTCAGGCCGCGTTCCAGAAATATACCAATAATGCGGTCAGCAAAACTATTAATTTTGCCCATGATGCTACGATCGAACAGGTAGAAAAGGCCTATCTGCTGGCCTACGAAAGAGGCTGCAAAGGAGTGACAATCTATCGGGACGGATGCCGGGAAAATCAGGTCTTAAATATCGGTAAAACCGACTCCAAATCGGCAGGTGAAGCAGCGAAACCCACGAAAAGAGATCGGCCTCAGTCTCTGGTGGGACGCACCTACCAGATGACCACCGGCTGCGGCCCGCTCTATGTAACCATCAATGATGATGATCGCGGTCTCTCGTTCGAACTCTTCAATACTATCGGTAAAGCCGGTGGCTGTGCCGCCAGCCAGAGTGAAGCTATCGGCCGTTTAGTCTCACTGGCCTGGCGCAGCGGCCAGCAGCCGGAACCGATCGTCAAACAGCTCATCGGGATCAGCTGTCACAAACCTGCGGGTTTCGGTGAAAACCGGGTAACTTCGTGTGCTGACGCTATCGCTCAAGCCATCCGCGAACATACCGAACAAAACAATGGTAAACGCAACCAGGAACTCCACAACGAAAACAACATGGCTTTCGGCGCCTGCCCTGAATGCGGCGGTGCGGTTGAGCATGAAGGCGGTTGCATGGTCTGTCACACCTGCGGCTATTCTGAATGCGCTTAGAGCCTTTAAGAAAGGATTGCCGGATTTTTTAAAAAATCCGGTAATCCAGAAAGCAAACGGCTCCACTCGCAAGATTATGACACAAAGATTTATTATTAATAACTACTGTCCGTTACTCAATTTTTGTACCGGACAGTAGTGGGGTCAGGGTAAAATTAAATAGTCTATAAATGCTGTATTTAACGCTGATATAGCATGTTATAAAGAATTTTTTCTGCATAATAACTTCGCTAGCTGTATATAGAAACTTTTTGAGCCATCATGGAAAAAACAGAAATTAGGAAAACTTATAAAGTTAAGTCATGGAATAGATTCGTGGCACGGAGATTGGCAGTTAAGTCCGAACTAATGGGATGCAAACACAAATTTCAGTTCGAAGATGGGTTAGTAGAAATATCGTTGCCTGATTTAACTCAGGTAAAAGATAGATATGATGACTCTGCAATGGCGGCTGTTGGGTCTAGATGGGCGGAGAATAATGAACCGATTGAGTACGAAATCTTCCAAGTAGATGTTGGGTCTAATATTGATTGCGAATTGAGCCTACATCCAGAAACATTAAACAGAAATGCCTGTGCATTTGAACTTTACTCGGAAGAGGAAAGGGCTCAATTTGAGCGGTACTGTGTTTCCCATCAAGGTTACGCTAAACGAGCGAGCGAATATTGGTTTTCAATTCTACGATGGTGCCTCGATGATTACCGTATAGGTCGATTTGAGCGTGTTGGTAATGACTCTGGTTGGAGTACCTATCTAAAAGAAATCGAAACGGGCAAGGATGTTTGGATTGGAAGTTCTTGCTTCACCGTCCAAGGTTATAGAGTGATTAAATGTGATGAATGGAATGATATTCAAAATTGTTTAAAATCAGCTCTAAATATTCCAGTCTATCTCTCTCTCAAACACGATGCAGAGTTGAGTATGAGCCATAATGATTACGTTAGGTCTATAGTAGAGCTTGCTATGGCGTGCGAGGTTTTCATGAGATTTATGGTTTTGGATAAGTTGCCTAAAGAACTGGGTGGTAGTCTGACAGAAGCGATTGAGGAATTAAATATAAATCAATACGTAACCAAACACTTTAGATCATTAGTGCCGAGTGCCAATCTAAAAGAATATGGTAAATTATCAAGCGAGCTTTCATCGTTGTTTAGTAAACGAAACAAGATTGTGCATATGGGGAAAAACACTGGGTCCAATGCTGAAAACTGCGAAAGGTTTCTTGAGTTGGCTAATAAGCTATTTAAAT
>JAGGTT010000043.1 GCA_021163565.1 Candidatus Tharpella sp. | reverse complement strand
CTCCGTAAATTTTACTGTCCGGGCATGGGTTAATGCTGAAGATTACTGGGGAGTTCTCTTTGATATGAACGAAAATGTCTACAAAACATTTAACGAAGAGAACGTAAATATTCCCTATCCGCAAATGGATGTCCATATTCAGAAATAAATGTGTATAGTCCGGAATTTAGACTCTAAGATCAAAACTGGCGGCGCGGCAATTTCATACCAAGACTGATATTGGGCGTTAATTTTTTTCTACTGTTTTACGTAGATCATTCCCGCCAAATCCGCACAACCTTTTTTCCCGGAGCTTAAAGTCCATGTCACATACTGAAAGTAATTCTTTGAAATCTATTTTCTTTGCCCTTGGCGCAAATTCAGCCATCTTTATAGCCAAACTTGCGGCAGCACTGATCACCGGATCCGGGGCCATGATGGCTGAAGCCATCCACTCACTGGCGGATACCGGCAATCAGCTTTTACTGCTGGTAGGATTAAAACAGTCCCGCCGGCCGCCGACCCCGGATTACCCATTGGGTTTCGGTAAATCAATCTACTTCTGGTCTTTCATCGTAGCCCTGATCATGTTCAGCCTCGGCGGGATGTTTTCCATCTATGAAGGGGTTCATAAACTGCAGCATCCCGAGCCCCTTGCCAGCCCCTGGTTGGCAGTGGGCGTACTCCTGTTTTCAATTACGGCGGAGTCGGTTTCACTCTGGGGATGTCTTAGAGAAATCAACAAAGTACGCGGGAAACGCAGCCTGTTTGCATGGTTTCGTGAAAGCCGACAGAGTGAATTACTGGTTGTTTTTGGAGAGGATGCGGCCGCCCTTCTCGGCTTGACCTTTGCATTAGCCGCAATCGGCTTAACGATGATCACCGACAATCCCATGTATGATGCCATGGGCTCCATTGTCATCGGCGGTCTGCTCATTATTGTCGCCGTCGGCATCGGCATTGAAGTAAAAAGTCTCCTCATTGGACAGGGCGTTGAACCCGCCTTAAAGAGAGAGATGGTGACAGCTCTGGAAGGGGAAGAAAAAGTGAATGAAGTACTTAATCTCCTCACCTTTCAGTTGGGAAAAGATGTAATGGTAGCGGTCAAGGCCAGAATGCAGAACTGTGCCACTGCAAATGACCTTGTGGATGCCATAAATGCTTGTGAAGTGCGTTTCAAGAGCCGTTTTCCAGAAACCATGTGGCTCTTCTTTGAACCTGACAATGAGAAGTAAGAGCTTGCCCGGGTAATCCAGAACAAGCAGCAATAGAACCCGAAAAATCAAACCTTCTGCTTAAAAAAAATGGGGCGCGACAATTAATATTGTCGCGCCCCATCTGCTAGATTATTCCTGGTTGACTAAAGCTTATTTTGCCGGTGTCAACTCAACTCTACGGTTTTTAGAGCGTCCTTCTTTGGTAGCGTTGTCAGCAACCGGCTGGGCTTCGCCAAAACCTTTGGCTGTAAGCCGGCTAGCAGCAACACCGTTATCAACGAAATACTTCATAACGGATTTAGCCCGTCTTTCAGAAAGCCCTAAATTGTAATCTTCGGGACCGGTACTATCGGTATAACCGGAGATTTCAACCTTGAGACCCGGATTTTCCCCAATCACGATAACTGCTTCAGTAAGCATATTGAAAGCCTGAGGATCGATAACCGTGCTGTCAAAACCAAACAGTACAGTAGCGTCGTAGGTCCAACAGCCTCTCACGTCAACCGTAGCACCTTTAGGGGTATTCGGACATTTGTCACGAGAGTCAATGACACCGTCGCCATCGCTGTCGTTTGCTACTGGGGCTGCGGCAACCGGTTTAGGCGCGGGTGCAGCTTTCTTGGTCAGGAAGATACCCTCTACGAAAGCAGCCAGTTTGCCAGAAGCAGCCAGGTCATTGGCAGTTGTTGCGAAACCACAGGTTCCGGCAGCGGCAATCTGCGCCATAACTTTTTTTCCAACCGGACTGTCGTCAAGCAGGATTGTGTAGATGCAAAGCCTGTCACCAAACTGTTTTTTCAGCGCGGCAGCAGCATTTACCGGAACCTTATCCATTAAATCCCCGTCACTGATAACGATCACAGCAATGGAACCCTGGCTCGACTTCAAACTAACGGCAGCAGCTTTCAAAGCATCTGCCAGAGGCACGTTACTACCACCAACGGGATTTTTAACCGCATCAATAGAACCGCCTAAACCTGTAGTTGAGTATCGAGCCGGGCCGAAATCAGTATAAACTTTGTTTCTCGGACCAAAAGTCAGCAACTGGGCATTATAACCCAATTCCGGCAAAGAATCGTTAATGGCACTCAGCAACTCTTTGCTGATATCAAGTTTTGCTTTTGCTCCATATTTTTCAGACATCGAAGTGGAGTTATCCATTACTATGACGAAATTGTTGACTTTGGCGGCATAATTTTTCGCATTGAATTTGTACGGGGCAAAAGAGGGCGCCGATTTCTGTACCGGCTGGCCGGCGCAACTAATCAGAAAAAAACCGACTGTTGCCAAGAGTGCTAACGTTAAAAGATTTCTTTTCATAACTGTTCTCCTTGTTTTGCTTTAACTAACTTAAAAGATTTGCCTGAAACATTTCTGTTCCACCAAACAACTATCAATCAATATGAAATTGCTATATCATGATAATAAGATTAATCAATATCATGACAATCCTGATTAAATATATCCAATTAAAAACAGAAAGTCAATCAATTTTTTTAATCTTTCCCAAAACAGAACTTTTTATCCATAATTGGCCAAATTTAAATGGTGTCAATAATGCTGCCGGGCCGGAATCACGCCGCGCACCCCGCCGCGCGGTTTTTCAACATCACCATGCCGCCGGGGAATCAAGTGGATATGAACATGGAAGACAGTCTGCCCGGCATCGACCCCGCTGTTAAATCCGAGGTTGAAACCGGAGATTAAAGGATCATCAGCAAGTAGTTGCCGCCGCATTTTATGCGCCAGATCCCAGGCTTCAGTTATCTCCTCCGGACTCAACTCAAAGGCATCGGCAAGATGCCGGAAAGGAATGATCAGACAATGCCCCGGAGTCACCGGAGTTTTATCGTAAACCACAAAAAAATTTGCGCTCCGGGCGATAATTTCAAGTCTGTCCCGATCACAGAACGGACAAGCCTGAGACAGTTCTCGAGTCGACATAATTATGACCTTGTATCAAAAAATTAACCGTTTAGAATCTCAATCAGCCAAATAAAAAAGGGAGTGTACACGTTTGTACACTCCCTTTCAAATAAAATCTAAGCTGAAACTTAACTATATCAGTTTATTTCTGTACCGCAGCCCGACCGAGATGGAAGGCTTTAAGGTTTAAGTCAACCAGTTTCGGCGGCAAAAGTTCTTTAATCTTGGCTTCCCAGAGACTCTCCGGTAGCGGCAGAAAGCTTGAAACGGCACCAACCATGACGACGTTTGATGAACGGGCGTTACCGGCCTGTTCGGCCAGACCGAGACCATCAACCAGAAAGGTTTTCTCACCGAAGGCGAGAATCTGCTCCGGAACATCACCGGGATACTCGGCGACGCCTGCGGCCACAGTACTCGGATTGATCCGCATACTGTTGTAGATAATCGTGCCCCCGGCTTTTAAGCAGTGGACGTTACGCAGGGTTTCAAGACGCTCAAATCCGATCAGAAAATCAGCCTCACCCGGGTCAATCGTCGGTGAATAGACTTTCTCACCAAAACGGACATGACTGGTAACGCTGCCGCCGCGCTGTGACATACCATGAACTTCACTCT
>JAGGTT010000285.1 GCA_021163565.1 Candidatus Tharpella sp. | reverse complement strand
CGCTCCGCCGGCCGCTTACATTCGGGGCAATTACCATCAATAAGCTGCGCTTCCGTCCAGAAGGTCTCACAGGGAACACAATACCAGTCCTCATAGTGGCCGAGGTAAATATTCTCTGCACCGTGCTCCTTAACCCGCTTGAAGAAAGCGTGCACAGCCCGGTGATGCCGTTCCTCACTGGTCCGGATAAAATCATCGTTAGAAATGTTCAAGACCTTCCAGAGATGGATATAGCGTTTAACGACATCGTCAACCAGCTCTTTCGCATTCAAACCTTTAGCGATAGCCGTTTTTTCAATTTTCAGGCCGTGTTCATCGGTACCGGTGAGAAAGAAGACCTCTTTTCCAAGTAGACGCTGATAACGAGCCACGACATCAGCCGCGATTGTAGTGTAGGCGTGACCGATATGCGGAACATCATTGACATAATATATCGGGGTCGTAATATAATAAATTTTGTCGTTTTGCATAGCGCTCATTATTTTTCACTTTTTCTATTTTCGCGGTTTATATCAACCTGCGGGACTTTTCCGGAACTCGGCTCACTTTTACCGGAGTTTTTATCACTGGGATTTTTATCATTAGAGTTTTTCTGGCCGGAGTTTCTTTGCCCTGAATTTCTTTGGCCGGAGTTTTTTGACCCGGATTTACCGGAGCCGGATTTCCGATAACCCGAATCTTTCTTCTCCTCACGCTTTTCAACTGCTGAGTTCGCAGGTTGTGTTCCGGCCTCCGTATTTTTCTGAGTTTTCGCAGGATTATGGGGTGAATTCTCTTTGCTCCCGGAATTTCGATTTTCTCCGCCGCCACCTTTAGCTTCCTGCCCACCTCTATTCCCAGACCCGGAACCGGACCCTCTACCGCCCCGCTTGTTGCGGCCGCCGCCTTTATCAGAGCCGGATTTGCGGTAGTTTTCATATTCGTAACCCAGACAGCACATCAACCGGCCGCAGATACCGGAGATTTTCATTGGGTTCAAGGCCAGGTTCTGCTCCTTGGCCATCTTCACGGTAACCGGATCAAAGTTTGAAAGAAAAGAGGCACAACAGAGTTCGCGGCCGCAGATGCCGACCCCTCCCAACATTCCGGCAGCATCCCGAATCCCGATCTGACGCATCTCGACCCGGACATGCAGGGTATGCGCCAGATCTTTAACCAGTTCACGAAAATCAACCCGGTTCTCAGCCGTAAAATAGAAGATTACCCGATTGCCGTCGTGCATAAATTCGGCCCGCACAAGCTTCATCTTTAGTTTATAGGATTTAATCTTCTCATGACAGATATTGGTGGCATCCAACTCCCGCTTACGGTTTTCTTGCAACCTCACAAAATCATCTTCACGAGCTTTTCGCAGAACCTTCTTCACGCTCTCCACCGGCACTCCGGCGGGGAGTGTGGCCGTTTCCGGAGAAACAACCACCTGCCCGATATTGACACCACGGTCGGTCTCCACAACGACATCATCATTGACCTTAAGATGTAAAGCCCCGACTTCAAAACAGTAGACCCTGCGGGAACAGCGAAAGGATATCCCGGCATAACGTTTGACCATCAAAAAACCTCTATTTCAGTACCTCAGCGAAGGTCATCAGATCTTCACGGCACTTATCTTATCCGGCAACACCGGAAATTATGCTAAAAAAATAGCCTTGAATGATTACACTTTATATCATAAAACACCGGCAAGCTGAATCTTATCCCGACCGGTGACAATCGAACTGAACACTGCGTCAAAAGCTAACCTGAGATTAACATTGATCCCCTGAGCTTTCTCTACGGCTGAAAGGCGGTGGCGGATTGACATAAGTAGCGACTCCGGCAACGCAGCAAATGCGAGTACCGCCTCACTCCAGAAAGGAGTCTCTATACGCATATCATCCTCTCGCATACTACCGTAAAGACCTCGGGCCGCCAACAATGTATCATGCAGAAAACTGCGCATGATAAAAAATAGCACTTCACGCTCCTTAAATTGGGCCGCCATTTCCGCCAAATCAAGAGCTTGGGACAGGGTTGCCTGCGGCAGGCGGCTGAACTTTCCGATAAAATCACTGAACCAGAGGAGATTCTCCTCCCTCAGAAAAAAGAGTGCCCGTCCCATGCTACCGCCGGACCAGGCTGCGGCATCGGCAATACCTGCCGCCGTAATCTCACCATACTCCGACGCAAGTTCCAATCCCTCCAGAATCTCAACCACGACTGCCTTATGCAGGGAGACAAAAGGAAGAAGCAGACAGCGCGACAGGATGGTCGCAAGCAACAGGCTATGCCGGTGACTTAAAAGTATAAAAAGCACCGTCGGAAACGGTTCCTCTAAAGTTTTTAGCAGGGCATTCGCGGCAACATTGTTGAGTTTATGGGCATCTTCGATAATTACGATCCGCCTTTCACCCACCAACGGCGCAAAACTGATGAATTCCCGTATTTCAGCCACCTGACCAATCTTAATCTGCTGTTTTTCAGCCGTAACAATCAACATATCAGGATAGAGCTTGCGCTCAATCTGGATACAGGCCGGGCAGCTACCGCAGGCATCACCATCGACCCGCTGACGACAACTTAAAGCCTGAGCGAACATCCGGGCCGCCAGGTTTTTACCCACCCCTTCCGGCCCGGCAAAAAGCAGCGTCTGCGGCACCCGATTCCGCACGACCATGTTAAGCAGGCGTTCCCGTGCCAGAGTCTGTCCATAAAGATCAGCTAACGGCATACCCTATCCAAGAATTCGGCCCGAAATCTCACGCCATATACAATCGTGAATATCATTAATCTCCTGTTGCGCGTTGATGACCCGAAAACGCTCTTTTTCCATCTCCGCCAGGTGCAGAAAACCGGCCCGAACCTGCTTGTGAAAATCGATATGCCGCTGTTCAAAGCGATCAGCGACACCCACCGCCCCGGTTTCAAGATTGCGCCGCCGAGCCCGTTCCAGGCCGACTTTCGCGGAACAATCCAGAAGAAAAGTCAGCTGCGGCCAGTCAGAGCCCACGACCTGCCGGTTCAAAGTCTCAATCATCTCCACGGAAACCGCATCCCGAGTGTCGTCAATGGCTGCGGCCGAAGCCGCAAATCCCTGGTAAACCCAGGTTGAGTCGATAAAACGATCCAGCAGAACCAGCGCCCCCCGGGCCCGGGCCGGACGGATTACCCGGGAGCAGTGCTCCCGACGATCTGCCAAATAGAGCAGTAACTCAGTCAAAGCATCAGGGTTGTAAGCCGGATCTAAAAGCAGCTTCCGCAGCTCCTGCCCCAGCGGTGTCGCCCCGGGCTCACGTGAGATCACAACCTCGAGACCAAGTTCACGCAAACGCTCCGCGAGCATGACAATCTGGGTTGATTTACCACACCCTTCAATCCCTTCAAATGAGATCAGGGTTCCATCCTTTAGATTATCGGCCATAAAATTATTGTAACTGTCCCGCTAAAGCAACTACAGCCTCACAATAGAGGCGGCTGTGATTGTAACTGAGAACAACCTTCTCCTGCTGTTTAACATCAAGACCCGGCCGCCAGCCGTGAGCTTTGAGATAGTTGGCAACACTTGCCGCGGCATCCTTAAAATTGTAAAGATCGATTTTATTGTCACCACTGCCGTCAACCGCGTAGCTTAAACAACTGCTGGGAATAAACTGACAAATCCCGAAAGCTCCAGCCCATGAACCTTTCACCGAATCAACCTCAAGCCGGTCGGCCATCTGCAACAGGGCCACCAATTGGGTATACCCCCAGGCCGATTTTTTTCGGGCTCGCCGTTGCAGCCAGGCATAGTCGATATCCGGAAATTTCGGTTTAAGATCCCGATAGACCAAGCGCAGATACTCCTCCTGATTACAGGATGCCAGGGAGATAAACACCTGTAGCAGAGAATAACGTCCCGGGTAACGTCCCAGATCGGACTCGACCAGAAAAATAGCTGTTATCACCTCGGCCTCAACCTTGAATTTTTTCTCAATTTCAGCCATCCATTTCCGATTTTCATCGAGAAAAGCCTGGGCCTTCCGCACTGAGGCCGAACCTGAAAAGCGGTCGTAAGTTGCCTTATATTCGACCTGTTTAAGATTCTTACCGATTATCCTGGTATCAACATCGATTCGCTTCTTATCCGAACAGTAACGGGCGACCACAGCCTGCTCTAAACCCTTTTCCGCCGCCAGTCGTTGACACAGCGATGGTTCCATACCCGCGGCCGCAACCCCGAGAAAAACTAAAAATACAACCGGTAGCGTAAACAGAAACGGCCGAAAAATTTTTCTCCCCCGAATCATCCATCCCTCCTTAAGACAGATTAGACAAACATATGGAGTTTAATTCTTAGCTTTAAGTATAAGGGTACCTAGAAAAATTGCCTTTTTCCTCAATTGCTGCGTTGAACTCAAATTTTAATCCTCAAAATACTAAATGTATTCCTGCGGTTAAAATCTTCGTCCGCCTTGCACTAGAACAAAAATTCTAATTTTTCAAGGCACCCATAAGCTACTAACAACAAGCCGGGAAAAAATCCATAAAAATACTCAAACCGGTAATATTTAAGAGATGGCCGGTTCCTGTGCAGCCTCTACAGCTGCTTCCGCAGCCCGGAGCTGGCCGCAGGCGGCACTGATATCCGCCCCCTTGCTGCGTCGGGTCATAACCATCAGTTTATGCTGCTGGAGAAAATTGACAAAATCGACAATCCGCTGATGATCAGGCCGCTTGAACGACAACTCCGGATGCTCGTTAAAGGGAATCAGATTGATCTTGACCGGCAGGTTCCCGACCAGCTCAACCAGGCGGCCGGCATCTTCCAACGAGTCATTCAAGCCGGCAAACAGAATATATTCAAAGGTTATCCGCCGCTGATTAGTCGCCGGATAAGTGCGGCAGGCAGCCAGTAGTTCATCAAGATTATAGCGCCGGTTAACCGGCATCAGTTCACTGCGCAGGGTATCATCCGCAGCATTGAGAGATATTGCCAGAGAGACATGGGTCAGTTTTCCGAGTTCAATAATTTCCGGGGCCAGGCCGCAGGTTGAAAGGGTCAACCGGCGGTTGGAAAACTGGAGTCCATCATCATACATAAGAATTTCGAGTGCCTTGACAACCTCGGTGAAATTATCGAGCGGCTCGCCCATGCCCATCATGACAATATTGGAGATCGCCCCCCGGCCCTGGCTCTCAGGAGCAACAATCTCAGCCACCTGAATAACCTGATCCACAATTTCAGCCGCACTTAACTGGCGCTCGAAACCGGATCTTCCGGTCAGACAAAAACGACACCCCATCCGACAACCGACCTGAGTCGAAATACAGAGCGTCAGACGACTCTTTTCGGCAATCAGAACCGTCTCAATTGTATGTTCATCCTCTAACCTGAAAAGAAATTTTCGGGTTCCATCCTGAGACAGCTCCTCTTTGACAAGTTCAATCTGACCGATATAGGAAAAATCTTGCAGATGCTTACGGCAAAGCCGAGAAAGATTACTCATCTCATCAATGTTCCGAACCCGCTGCAGATATAGCCAGCGGATAATCTGATCCGCCCGGTAACGCTCCTTCCCGATTCCGGCCAGCCGCTCAACCAGCTCCTGGCGCTTCATACCTTTAAGATTAAGTTTATTCATATGAAAACTGTTTCCTGAATCCAACAAAAAACCGGTTCCGCAAAAGCGATAAAGGGCGCGAAGAATAGCCCATGCTTTTACTCTTCGTGCCCTCTAAAACTACAGGCTACCTTGAAAAATTGCCTTTTCAAGACAACCTACATAAAAAACTGAAGATCAGAACCAATCGCCCTCTCCATTACTTATTTTTAAGCCAGCGGTCATTGGCCAGACCAAGTTGTTTGACCTTGTAATTCATCACCCGTTTACTGATTCCCAACATCTCGGCCGCATCTTTCTGCACCCAGTTACAGGCCTCCAGAGTTTCAACAATCAGTGAACGTTCGACATCCTCCAGTTTCAAGCCCTGTGACGGCAGCTTAAACATAGACCCCATTTCACATCCACACTCATCTTTTCTCATATCACACATAAAGAGCAGATCATTCAATAGAATTTCCTGACCGTCAGTCATCAAAACCGCTCTCTCAATACAGTTCTGCAGCTCACGCACATTCCCCGACCAGTGATGTTTCTGGAGAAAACGTGCGGCATCGGGATGGAGCGTACGGATATTCTTCTTTAAATCGGCAGAAAATTTACGAATAAAGGATTCTGCCAGAAGAGGAATATCATCACGCCTTTCCCGGAGCGGCGGCAGATGGACATTAATCACGTTTATGCGATAAAAAAGGTCCTCGCGAAAATCTCCCTCCCGGATAATCTTGGCCATATCCTTATTTGAAGCGGAAATGATGCGGGCATCAACCTTGATGGTTTTATCTCCGCCAAGACGCTCAAACTCCTTCTCTTGCAGAACCCGAAGCAGTTTCGCCTGGGTGCCCAGACTCATATCGCCGATCTCATCAAGAAAAAGAGTTCCCTGATCCGCCTGTTCAAAACGACCGATACGTTGCCGGCTGGCTCCGGTATAGGCACCTTTTTCATGGCCGAAGAGTTCGCTCTCAAGAAGATTATCATGCAGAGCGGCACAATTTACTTTAATAAAGCTTTTCGCCGCTCGGGGACTACTGTAATGGATCGCACCGGCCACCAGCTCTTTCCCGGTTCCGGTCTCTCCCGAAATCAGGATACTGGAGTTACTTGCCGAAACTTTCTCGAGAAGGGCAAAAACCTGCTTAATCGCTTCACTCTCACCAATAAAATTATCGAAACGGTAGATAATGTCACGTTCGTGCCGCAGATACGTCAGTTCATGCTCATAAAAACGCACTTTGAGGGCTTTCTCGATCCGCAGACAAAGCTCCTCAAGGCCATAGGGCCGCTGGATAAAATCGGCCGCTCCGGCCCGCATTACCGCCGCCACCTGATCGACTGAGATTTTCTCCGCCATCAAGATGACAACCGTGGAGGAAAGAATCGCCTCTTCACCCAAGAGAAATTCCATCCCGCCACCCGGCAACAGGTCTACTTCAGCCAGAAGCAGTTGGCAAGATGATGTCTTAAGCCGGGCCCGAACTTCTTCACCGCAGTCAAACAAATCGACCTGAAAACCAAGCTCACGCAAAGTCTCTGCCGTCTCCTCTCGAAGCCGGCTCTTACGATCAACGATGAAAATATTCCCCGCCTGATCCATAACTTTATCCTTTATTCCCATTCTATGGTTCCCGGAGGCTTCGATGAAATATCATAAACCACCCGGTTGACACCTCTGACTTCGTTGATAATCCGATTGGCGATACGCCCCAGAAGATCATAAGGTAGCCGCACCCAGTCGGCGGTCATCCCGTCACGACTGTTGACCGCCCGTAAAGCAATCACCTTCTCATAGGTGCGTTCATCGCCCATAACACCAACGGTTTTAACCGGGATGAGCACGGCAAAGGACTGCCATATTTCATTGTAGAGTCCGGCAGTGCGAATCTCATCGAGCAGTATCGCATCCGCCTGACGCAGGATTTTGAGACGATTTTCGGTAACCTCTCCCAGTATCCGGATGGCGAGCCCCGGCCCCGGGAAAGGCTGACGATCAACCACCTCGGAAGGTAGACCAAGTTCGCGCCCGACCTCCCGCACTTCATCCTTGAAAAGCTCACGCAGGGGCTCCACCAGTTCCAGTTTCATGTGCTCAGGCAATCCACCGACATTATGATGACTCTTAATCACTGCCGACGGCCCCTTAAAAGAGACACTCTCAATCACATCCGGATAGAGGGTTCCCTGCGCCAGAAAATCTACATCCTCGATTGTATGCGCCT
>JAGGTT010000144.1 GCA_021163565.1 Candidatus Tharpella sp. | reverse complement strand
GATGACCTTGTTCTTCAAGCAGCTCGTGCTTATGAGAAAGCCAGACCATGGGATGATTTGAAGCCTGATTTCCAGTAAGCCACAAAAAGCTTGGCATTAGTCCGGACTTTATTGTTGTCTATTTTAATATACGAACCAGAGCCAAAACCGTAGATAGAGATTGGCAATCGTAAGGACTAAATGTGACCAACTTCTTCCATATTAACCTTCTCAGCGATAGGACTTTGTTACGCATATTACGATATATCTTGAGTTTTCTGAATGACGGGAAGACAGAGATTGACAGTGGCAATCTTTACGGGATACTGCACTTATTTGATAGATTATTTTTTGGTTGCCGGTTCACGACCGATATGATCTAGAGAGTATCTTCCGGGATTGCCGGAAAAAGGTAGTTTCAGCAGCCGGGAAAAGGTTAATTCCCGGGCATTTCGATAAGTGGAAAGGCCAATAACCATCTCTTCATGACCGGCAGCAGGCTCAGGCCGATACGTACCAAAAATCCGATCCCACCAGGACAAATTAAAACCAAAATTGGAATTGGTTTCCCGGATAATCACCGAATGATGAACCCGATGCATGTCCGGCGTCACTAAAAACCGACGTAAAAAACGATCTGTTTTTTCCGGCAGCCTGAGATTTCCATGATTAAAAAGCGACGTTCCGTTGAGTAGCACTTCAAACAGGAGAACACCGGTTGGGGGCACACCTAAAGCAACAATCACGGCCAGCTTGATCCAGACGGAAACAATTATTTCCAGTGGATGAAACCGCAGCCCGGAGGTAACATCAATATCCAGATCCGTATGATGAACCATATGCAAACGCCATAAAAGTGGAACCGCATGAAACATTAGATGCTGCAGATAAATAATCAAGTCCAAAACCAGTACGCCAATAATGACCGCAAGAAATCCTGGCACATGATAAAAATTCAACAATCCCCATTGGCTCTGTTCTGCTGCAACTGCTACCGCAATTGTTGCTCCTGACAGCAGCAGCCAAATCACCAGGTTATCCAGAAAGATCAATCCCAGATTATGCCGCCAACGTCTGGCTTTTGAATCCATCAGCTTGCGGCGCGGAAACATAATTTCAGCCAGTGCCACCACCAGGAATATCACGACAAAAGAGAGCAAACGTATTTTAGCTTCATCCTGCATGACTATGCCTTCCTGTCTTTCGACGATACCAGGCCGCAAGCCGCACTGGTGAAACCCCCATCATATAAGCTCCAACAATCAACTGGTTTAAAACTGTTGTCTGCAAAATTCCCTCTTTCTGCCATCGTCTGGCGGATGTTTGCACTGCCAGAGGAGCCAGGGCAACCCGCCCCAGCTTTTTCATCTGCCGGACCAGGGCAAAATCTTCCATCAGTGAAATTTCGGGAAATCCACCCAGCTGTTCAAAACGCTGCCGGCGCATGAAAAAGGCCTGATCCCCATAGGGAAGGTTGCAATATCTTGATCTGAGATTGGCTCCGAACTCGATAATTCTAAAGGAAATTCCCTGCGCCTTAATACCTAACCTGAAAGCTCCAAGGGCAACAGATCGGTCACGTAATATCCGGTGAATACACTTATCGTAACCTTCGGGCAGTAATGTATCTGCATGCAGAAACAAAAGAATATCGCCACGTGCTTCCCGGGCTCCGGCATTCATCTGCCCGGCCCGGCCGGCTTGAGAAGATACAACTTTCACCTGCAGGGAATGAGCAATTTCCAAAGTCTGGTCAGAACTGCCGCCATCGACAACAATTATTTCAATCCTTTCACTCTTCTGCGCCAGGTTGATAGTTGCCGTCAGAGATGACTCTTCATTAAGCGTCGGGACAATAATTGAAATGATGTCTTGGGATCTATCCATCAGTGATGAACCCATGAGGAAAAAGCGGCCAGATCTTTTAGTGTCACCAGATCTTCAGGCCGGTCAATATCGCTGAGTTCAGGCAAACAGCTCACGGTCAGGTGTTTGCTGCGGGCAGCCGACAAGGTTTGTGTTAATACTTCACTACCGCCCCAGTGGATCCCCTCGAAAAGCGAGTTATGAACCTGCTTTATGCTTAGTAGATAGTAGCCTCCGTCGACTGCCGGGCCGACAACCATATCGGTACGGGTCAGCGCGGAAAAAGCCCGCGACAGAATATGACGGTCGATCGCCGGGCAATCGGAACCAATCATCGTAACGGCTTTGAACCCTCGCTTAAAAACCGCCTGAAAGGCCGCTCTCATTTTATCACCCAGATTACCATCGGCCTGAAGCAGATACTCGGCGCCATCTCCCAGCCATGAGGCCATCAACTCTTTGCTACCACCATTAAAAAAGACAAAAATTCCGGCCGGAGATGCAGAAGTAAACCCCCTGACGGTCGATATGGCATATTCAACCATCTGTCGGTGCAGGCGGGCGGCTTCGTCGGCGCCTAAAGCTGGAATTAAACGGGTCTTCACCCGGCCGGGTTCAGGATAGCGGGTCATTATAATTATGGCACGCGAGCTGATCATCGTTCTATTTCCCATAGAGCTGGATAAAATCAACCTGGGATTTAGCGGCCTCACCAGTATCATCGGAATCGTTCATGATGGCAAGACGCGCAATAGCAGGCGGATCCTCGCCAAAAGCTTGACGATAATCACTGAGCAGGTCAACCTCATATTCCTGCCATTTTTGTAAATTTTTACTCCCCATTTCCAGCAGTATCATCTGGGTCTGGTCAGTGTAAGGATTGCCTATCACCTTTTGTAAATGTTTTTTATTGGCCCAGATATAATTCAACGAAGAGTAGGGTGGATAGGTTCCATAAAGCAGACGGGCGGCATTGTATTTGATTTTATCAATAAAACCAGCTTTCTGAGGATCATACTGAAACATAACATAAATCCTGATCGGATAATCATCTCCAGACTTTCTTTCAGCATCACCCTTTTTATAGATATTGTCAACCCGCCAGCGCCATTTAAGGT
>JAGGTT010000272.1 GCA_021163565.1 Candidatus Tharpella sp. | reverse complement strand
TGCAAGTTTGGATGAATACGGCGAAATCATGCAGGGCGTCAATAAATATCTGGCCTTAAAAACCATGACCAGTCTGGCGACCGGAATTCTGGTAACCGTACTCTTAAAAATAATCGGGGTCAATTTTGCCATCATGTGGGGTCTGGTTGCCGTTCTCCTGAATTTCATACCCACTATTGGCTCTATCATTGCAGCGATACCCGCAGTGCTGTTGGCCCTGGTACAACTTGGTGCCGGACCAGCAGCATGGGTTGCCGGCGGCTACCTCTTCATTAACATTCTAATCGGCAATATTCTGGAACCTAAAATTATGGGCTCCGGAATCGGTTTGTCAGCTCTGGTTATTTTTATCTCAATGGCATTCTGGGGCTGGGTTTTAGGACCGGTCGGCATGCTGTTATCGATACCGTTGACCATGACCTGCAAAATCGCCTTGGCCGGCAACCCTGAAACCCGCTGGTTAGCACTGCTCCTGGGTTCAAATCGGGATGCCGAAATGGCATTAAAAGAAGCGCAACTTGAGACAAAGAGATAAGGATCTCAAAATAACAGATGATACGTCTGACCTGTCCTGAATGTCACAGCCGGTGCCGCTTAAAAACCGAGCAATCCAAGCAAAATTTCAGCTATGGAAGATGCCCCGCATGCGGTCATCGCTTCCCGCTGCCAGCAACTGGTGAACGGCAGAACATCATTAAGATTGAACCGGATAAAAGCCAGAAGGAGAATCGAAAACAACTGAAAAGAATATGGAAAGATGTGACTAGAGAAAGAACTCTGGGATTAATCAAGAACCCGCTTTTTATATCTTCACTCGGGCTTGTTCTGGTGCTGTTACTGCTGGCCATTTCTTTGAGATCAAACCGTCCGGTCACATCTATACAAAAAAACAACCAAACGCAAATCAACACCCTGAGGGGCAAAACTGCACCTGAATCGGAGCTTAAGCCGGCAAAGACAGAAACTGTAGAACTTGAGCTTACCCCAGAAACCAGAGCCCGAGCGATCGCACAGATCAAACATCACGCCCTGGTAGCAGATGCTGACATCAATGTTTATGACCAGCAACTACAACTGGCTCTGCTGGTCTCAGACAAGACACCGGTAAGTTACTCAGAACGTCTCGGCCGTCAGTTCGTTCACTACGTTAAAGAACTGATCCCGAAAGAACAGCCGCAACCCTCGTTTCTGATCTCGGTCTACTACCCGGACGGAACCCGGATTGAAGTCACAACCAATAATCAGTTTCTGGAAGAAGAGGTTATTCTAGAGATGGAAAATGAAGAATAGATCACAACTATTTTCCTGCGACCTCTTCCTTGAGACGTTTCATATGCCCCCGACCTAAGCCTTTGACTTCATAGCCGGCGGCGAAGAAGGTTTTGATCTGCTCATCGCTGAGCATGGCAAAACAGTCTATGATGACGGCGGGATTGCCGATCATAGCGATTATCTGTTCTGGTTCTAGTTCCTGGTATGCGTCGTGGCGAACAGCGAGGATGACGGCGTCGACACCTTTTAGTGAAGCTTTCAGATCTTTACTGACACGAATATCGGTAAGACTTTCCTGATTACGGAAAAAGCGGGACCAAGAGTGGCCGGGTGCCGGATAGGTATCTTGTTTTTCGAGTTCCCACCAATGTTTGACGTAGGGGTCGTGAACCAAGACTTCGGCCCCCATTTCGGTGAGTTTGCGGACAATCAGTTCAGAGCCGCTGTAACGAGTGTCGCCGACATCTTCGCGATAGGAGGCGCCCAAAATAAGGACACGGGAGGCAGCGACAATTTTACTCTGGTTACGGAGGCCGTCACGGACAAGCCCGGCAACATGAAGCGCGCGGGTATCATTGATATCAATCGCCAGCGGTGTAATTTTGAAGATATCATCTTCAAAACCCATTAGCGTATGGTAAGCCCAAACACCAAGACCGCCGTCTTTTGGCAGGCAATAGCCGCCGATACCGGGGCCGGGAAAAATCATGTTGGAATGGGTCGGCCGCACTTTAATGGCTTCGATAACTTTCGGTAAATCGACCCCATTGCGTTCGGCAAAAAGACTCCACTCATGCATAAAAGCGAGAGTCGTGGCACGATAGGAATTTTCGACAATTTTGCAGGTTTCACTCTCAATCGGTCGATCCATAACGGTTAAAGGAAATTTTTCGACGTTTAAGACAGCGGAGAGAAACTTAACCACGCGTTCACGGGCGGTTTTGTTGATGCCACTGCAGACGCGCCAGAAGTCACGAATTGAAGCAACATATTCGCGCCCCGGCATAACTCTTTCGTAGGAGTGCGAGAGAAGCGGTTCATGATCCTGGAGGTCACGTTCGGCAAAGGCACGTTTGAAAATCGGGTAAGCGACAAATTCGGTGGTTCCGGGCGGCACGGTGGTTTCGATGAGAACCAGACAATCGGGATTAATACGCGCCCCGATAATGCCTAAGCTCTCTTCCAGGGCGGCGATATCGGCCCGGCCTTGACGAACATCACCGAGACACTCTTTAAGATAATCACACTGAACATCAACCACGACAACATCGGCTAAAACCAAAGCATCATAGGAAAAAGTTGCAGTCAGGGTTTTCTTATCACAGACACAGCGTTCAATCATCTGGGCGACTTCAGGATCTTCGGCTTCAACCGGAGCAATTCCACGATTGAGATAGTGAATTTTCCAGAATGAGCGAACTGAAGGGCGCTGCATGCCAATAACAAATTTACCCGGTTTTCCGGTCTCTTTATCGCATGAGTCGGCAACCACACCGGCCATGACCGCACCAACAAAACCGACACCCATCACCACAACAATTTCGTAACCTAGAGCTTTATGTTCCTTAACCAGAGCGGCCAGGCGTTCATTTTCAACCTGATAGTCAGCTTCAACCGGGAGTGGAAATTCCTCACCGTTGGGGCTGATGGATTTTTTGATATCAGTCATGAGGCTTCTCCTTCAAATAAACATAAAGATACAAAAATTATAACTTGAAATGGTGGCAGGATCCAGTTGCTGATATAAGTACAGATGGAGTTATATATTACCCAGGTAAGATTTACAATCAGGAAAAAGTATGAATCTACACAATGCCATCACTCACGAGCCCGGTATCAACTTTAACGAAGATCCCTGTTAAGCCATAAAATGAATCCCCGGACAATATAATTTACCCTGAAAACTGTTCTGTTCTTTCTGGTAGAGGTCAAGGTGCTGGAGAACCTGAAGTTTGTTACGGGCCCAGTCGGGGGCGATGAAGATATCACGATAACCTTCGGCAGTCAGACGTTGA
>JAGGTT010000210.1 GCA_021163565.1 Candidatus Tharpella sp. | reverse complement strand
GGCGGGGCAATTTTTTGATGGTGATCTCGCGGCGGCTGGCCTGGCTTCTGGAAGCCGCTTCTTCCTGATATACTAAAGTTACCGGTAGTCGAGCCCGAGTGTAACGGGCACCGCGTTTCTCATTGTGGGCCTTGAGCCGCTGATCAAGATCATTGGTGATGCCGGTATAGAGAGTTCCATCCCCGCAACGCAAGATATAGACCTGCCATTTTTTCATGGATTTCCTGTAAATGTCTTCTGGACAGTACTCTATAGCTGTGGTAGTTTCTGGTTTAAGTCATGGCTTCCTTGAAAAATTGCCTTGTACTCGGACAAGAATTCTAATATTTCAAGATACCCTTATTTCTGTTTTATCAGATTCTATACTTTTCTGACCAGAGGTTTTTTTGTGAAGTCCAATTTCATCTTCTCCTGTCGTGATAAAAGCTGTCTTTTATTTTTGCTCATCCTCTTTTCCCTGTTTTCCGTACCCATAACGGCCCGGGCTGTCGAGAGTGTGCCCCGGTATGGTCTGTCTCTGCACGGCGATCTCAAATATCCTTTAAGTTTCAGCCACTTTGACTACGTCAATCCCGAAGCACCCAAAGGCGGTACTCTGCGGCAGGCCGCGATCGGTACTTTTGATACCTTTAACGATTTTATTCTGAAAGGGGTGTCGGCTGCAGGGGTGGGTATGATTTATGACACCCTGATGGCTAAATCCGAGGACGAACCTTTCAGTGAATATGGTCTGATTGCTGAAAAAGTTGCGGTCGCGGCGGATCGTGCCTCGGTGGTTTTCTATATTAATCCCAAGGCCCGGTTTCATGATGGTCATAAGGTGACGGCGGCGGATGTGGTTTTTACCTTTAATCTGCTTTTACAGAAAGGCCAGCCCATGTATAAACGTTACTATGCCGACGTGACCGGGGTTGAAGCTCTTGATGAGAGCCGGGTTAAATTTACGTTTAAGGACGGCAGTAATGCGGAATTGCCTCTGATCGTCGGTCAATTGGTGGTTCTTCCTCGTCATTATTGGCTTGATAAAGAGTTTGATCACGCCGATTTAGCCGTGCCGCTGGGCAATGGTTCATATCGGATCAAGAGCTTTGTTGCCGGAAAATCAATTACCTATGAGCGGGTTGCCGATTACTGGGCTGCTGACCTGCCGGTAAATAAGGGTCGGAATAATTTTGATAATCTCGTTTTTGATTACTATCGTGACGCAACTGTGGCACTTGAGGCATTTAAGTCGGGGGAATACGATTTCCGGCTGGAAAATGTTTCCAAAAACTGGGCCACTCTCTACAAGGGGCCGCAGTTTACTGACAATCGAATTATCAAAAAAGAGATTCTGCATGAGATCCCGCAGGGGATGCAGGGCTTTGTTTTTAACACCCGGCGCTCATACTTCAGTGATCGCAAAGTACGTGAAGCCTTAATCTACGCTTTTGATTTCGAATGGAGTAATAAGAACCTTTTTTACGGTCAATATAAACGTAGCAACAGCTATTTCAGCAATTCTGAGCTGGCCGCTGCGGGACCGCCGAGCCCGGCTGAAATTAAACTTTTAGAACCCTTCAAGGATCAGTTGCCGGCCGGAGTTTTCAAAGACAGTTACCATCTGCCGACGACCGATGGTCGGGGTAATAACCGGCAGAATCTGCGCCGGGCTGCGGCTCTATTGAAAAGTGCGGGCTGGATGATTAAAAATAAGAAACTGGTCGATGAAGCGGGCAATCCGTTTCATTTTGAGATACTTCTGACGGCTCCGGCCTTTGAGCGGATTGTTCTGCCCTACAAAAAGAATCTCGCCCGTCTAGGTATTGATATCGATGTCCGGGTGGTGGATACGGCCCAGTACCTGAACCGGGTCAGAAAATTTGATTTCGATATGGTAGTCTGGAGTTTCGGCCAGTCACTTTCGCCCGGCAATGAACAACGTTATTACTGGCACTCCGAGGTTGCCGATATTCCCGGCAGTCGTAATTTTGCGGGAATTAAAAGCCCGGTCGTCGATGCTCTGGTGGAGAAGATTATTCACGCTCGGGATCGAAAAACCCTGATTACCTGTACCCGGGCTCTGGATCGGGTGTTGCAGTGGGGTTTCTATGTGATGCCGCACTGGCATATAAGTACCTTCCGGATTGCTTACTGGAACAAATTTGCACAACCAGAGCTACACCCTGAATTCGGGCTTGGTTTGATGACCTGGTGGGCTGAATAAAATTTCATGCTGATCTATATTTTACGACGTCTATTGCTCATAATCCCGACTCTTTTGGGGATTTTGACGATCAATTTTTTCATCATCCAGGCAGCTCCCGGGGGGCCGGTCGAGCAGATGATTGCCCGTCTCGAATCGACCGGGGAGAGCGCCACCGTGCGGGTCGCCGGGAGTGAGCGGGCCGAACTCAAACAGAATGTGCCCCGAATTTCCAGCAGCAACAGCAATTATCGCGGGGCCCAGGGGCTTGATCCCGAGCTGGTTAAAGAGATCGAGAAGCTTTACGGTTTCGATCAGCCTCTTTATAAACGCTATTTCAAGCTGGTCGGTGATTACTTGAGCTTCGATTTTGGTGAGAGCTTCTACCGCGATAAGAAGGTGGTCGACCTACTGATAGAAAAATTGCCGGTTTCGATCTCACTGGGGTTCTGGAGCACCCTGATTATTTACCTTATTTCAATTCCTTTGGGGATTGCCAAGGCGGTTCGGCACGGTTCCCGTTTTGATGTCTGGAGCAGTACCGTTGTTATTCTCGGCAATGCCATCCCGGTTTTTCTCTTTGCCGTAATCTTAGTGATTTTATTTGCCGGCGGCACCTATCTCAGTTGGTTTCCTCTGCGGGGCTTAACCTCGATTAATTTTTCCGAGCTCTCTTTAGGTGGCAAAATCATCGATTATTTTCATCATCTTGCTCTGCCGATAACTGCTATGGTGATCGGTGGTTTTGCCACCCTGACCATGCTGACCAAGAACTCTTTTCTCGATGAGATCGGCAAACAGTATGTGATCACCGCCCGGGCCAAAGGTTTAAGCCGGAATCAGGTACTTTACGGTCATGTTTTCCGGAACGCGATGCTGATAATCGTGGCCGGTTTTCCCGCCGCTTTCATCAGCATGTTTTTTGCCGGTTCACTGCTGATTGAAGTGATCTTCTCCCTTGATGGTCTCGGCCTGTTGGGCTTTGAAGCGACTATCGGGCGTGACTATCCGGTCATGTTCGGTACCCTCTATCTCTTTACCCTGATCGGTCTGATTACCAATCTTATAAGTGACCTCTGTTACATGCTGGTTGACCCGAGAATCGATTTTGAAACACGGAATTTTTAATGGCTGTTTTTTTGAAGCATGATCTCAGCCCGGTTACCAGGCGGCGGCTTAAACATTTTCGCGCCAATCGCCGGGGTTACTGGTCG
>JAGGTT010000056.1 GCA_021163565.1 Candidatus Tharpella sp. | reverse complement strand
AGGTTTGAACCTCAGGGTTTTTCTGATACTTTCAAGTAATGGCGGCAAGGTTTCCGCCCGCCGGGCTGATATCGGAATGGCCCGGTAATGTTTTGTCAGCCAGCGGACGATGTCCGGGTTGACCAGATCAATTTTGTTGGCCACGGTCAATATCGGAATATGATCGAGGTTAAGTTCTCTTAGGATCTCTTCCACGGTTTCTATCTGTTCTTTCACCTCGCTGTTGCTGCTGTCAACAACATGGAGGAGGAGGTCGGCTTCACGGAGCTCTTCTAAGGTTGTACGAAAGGCGTCGAGCAGATCTTTGGGTAGCTTTTTGATGAAACCGACGGTGTCGGTAATGATAATTTCCTGCTCCTGCGGCAGCCGCAGCCGCCGCGAAGTTGGATCCAGAGTGGCAAAAGGCAGGTTCTCAGTAAAAACTTCACTGCGGGTCAGGATGTTGAGCAGAGTCGATTTCCCGGCATTGGTATAGCCCACGATTGAGACCAGCGGCAGTTGGTTTCTTTTTCTTTTTTTTCTCGCATTGGTCCGGCTCCGGGCCATTTTCTGCAGTCTCTTCTCAAGTTTTGAAATTCG
This sequence comes from Candidatus Tharpella sp., assembly GCA_021163565.1. GTDB lineage: Bacteria > Desulfobacterota > Anaeroferrophillalia > Anaeroferrophillales > Tharpellaceae > Tharpella. The sequence continues at coordinate 4,928 of JAGGTT010000056.1, read as the reverse complement.
CTCACGAATCCGTCTTCTATCAATCTCCAGAGTTGTTTCACCCGGTCCCCGGCTGCCGATGCCGCCGGTCAAACGGGATAAAGCTGTAGTCTTGTCCGAAATCCGGGGCAGACGGTATTTAAGTTGAGCCAGTTCAACCTTGAGTTTTCCTTCGCGGCTCAGCGCCCGCCGGGCAAAGATATCAAGGATCAGCAGGGTTCGGTCGATGACTTTTAGGTCGGTCTGCCGGGATAGGTTGTTGACCTGGGTCGGACTTAAATCATGATCGAAAATCAAAAGATCGACATCCTGTTCCAGTGAAGAGATAATTATCTCTTTCAACTTGCCTGAACCGATTGCCATGTGGGGATTAAGTTTACGTTGCTGGGTGAAACTGTCGACAACGGTGATTTTGGCGGCCTCTGCAAGCTCAGTCATCTCGGTGACTGATTGGTCCAGGGTTCTGGCTGCATTCGGTCCGACGCTGACGATGATTGCCCGCTGATTTTCCCGGCCTGTAGTCTTGTGGGCGAACTCGGTGACTGCAGAACTCTCGAGTGCATGGAAAAGCTCGAGACAGTTCAAGTCAATTTTTTCGATTGAAGTCAGGGGTAGGGCGATGTGGTTTGATGCCCCGGTATCGGGTTGCAGATGGCCGATGGCAATTGTTTCCGGAAGACCGACGCTGTCAACCTTGATTACAGCCATCAGATCGAGGCGGAGCATGGTCAAATCGGTAATATCTTCACGGTTGAGAATCTCAGACCCGAAGCTGGTGTGGATACAGCGCAGGCCGCGCAGACGGCCGTGGCCGAGCCGGTAGCGATGCAGGGAGGGGATGGCAATCGCCTGGCTGTCACCGACAATGACCATCTCAACCAGGCCCTTACGATTCAGTAACAGACCGAGTTGCCGGCCGCAATCGAGGCTTAAAAGACTCAGCTGCCGGGCCAGTTCCTGATTGATGACCTCCTCCGGCAGAGAGCGCCGCCGGTAGAGGCGCTGGATAAATTTTCGCTGGCGCGGTTTGAGATCTTCGGAGTTGCCGTAGAGTTCCATATTTTTAAGTGAACCGCACTATTTTTTCAAACATTTGATCCCCTTGCCCTTGAAAGCCGGGATGAAACAGCGGTTGCAGGAGTTGCAGTCGGAAGGTTCGTAATGACCCTTTTGCCAGTGGTTGATAAGATCCGGCTCACGGATAAGAGGGCGGCAGAGAGAAATCAGGGATATCCCTTGAGCGATTAATTCTTCTGCGGTTGCAAAGGAGCGAATTCCTCCGACGGCAGCTACGGGAATGGTCAGAGATTCAACAAAGGATAAGATTTCATTACGGAAAGGAACCTCGTTGACACCCGCCTCAATCTTCTGGGGTATCGGGGTCAGCGGTTTGGAGATCTGGCTGCCGCCGCTGACCTCAACCCCGACAAGACCGCGCTCGGCGAGCTGTCGGGTTATCTCAAGACTCTCTGCGCACTCAAGGCCATTGTCAAAATAGTCGGAGCCGTTGATCTTAATGGTAATGATGAAATCATCCCCGGTGTACTCCCTGACTTTTTCATAGACAGCAATTAAAAAACGACCCCGGTTTTCGAGATTGCCGCCGTAGTCGTCATCGCGTTGGTTGGAAAAAGGTGATAGAAACTGACTGATCAAGTAGCCGTGGGCGGCGTGAATCTGGACCCCGTCGCAGCCGGCTTCCCGGGCCCGGGCGGCAGCTTCAGCAAACTTTATGGTCAGGTCCTTAATCTCCGTCACGCTTAAGGCTTTCGGGGTTTCTTCAAAAAGTGGTTCCAGGTTGGCGCTCGGAGCGACGGTCGGCTGTCCGGTAGTCTGGGATTTAGCCAGTCCGCCGCAGTGTACCAGTTGTGCCAGCAGAGCTACATCTTCTCTTTTGACCACCTCGACTAACTTTTTAAGTGATTGTTGATGTCGGGGTTCACAGAGAAGATTTTGTTCCAGGTTGCGGCGCCCCGGTGGTGTCACCGCGATATAGCCGGTGGTTAAAAGCCCGGCTCCACCCACACTCAGGTGTTGGTAGAGTTTAACTTGAGCCGGACTAAAAGTGCCGTCATTGAAACTCATACCATCCCAGGTCGCGGAACGAACGAAGCGGTTTTTCAGGGTAAGGGATCCGAGGTTGATCGGGGAAAAAGGTTGGTTGCTCATGGTTAATTCAATCCTTAAAGTCTGCAAGTTTGAGGCATTGCTATAATATCAGGCGCCGGTCTAGTGAACGGAACTGAATCGCCTCAGCTATGTCAGTTGTGGCGATATCTGGCTGTTCTTTTAGATCAGCGATAGTTCGGGCGACTTTTAAAATACGGCTGTAAGCTCTGGCACTTAAACCTAAACGATCCATGGCGGTTCGGAGAAGGTCGCGGCAGTCACGGTCAAGCCGGCAGAATCTTTTCAGATTCTTATCGCTTAAGGCGGCATTGTGTCGCGGGGAATAATCTTTCAGGCGTTTTAACTGAATCTTGCGGGCCGTTAAGACCCGGTGGCGGATGGTTTTGGAACTCTCTTCACGGTTATTGTGGACCGGATCAATCAGCTCTTTGGTGGCTACCGCCGGAACTTCAATATGGAGATCAATGCGGTCGAGCAGTGGCCCGGAGATTTTCTGGCGGTAGCGTTGGATCTGAGAGGCGCTGCAGATACATTCATGAGTTGGATCGCCATAGTGGCCGCAGGGGCAGGGATTCATGGCGGTAATCAGGACAAAATCAGCGGGGAAAATGGCTTGAGCCTGAGCTCTGGCAATGGTGATATTGCGGCTCTCCAGCGGTTGCCGCAGAACCTCAAGGGCGGAACGACGAAATTCAGGAAATTCATCGAGAAAGAGGATGCCGTTATGGGCCAGAGTGACTTCGCCGGGCCGGGGCTGGGGGCCGCCGCCGATCAATGCGACATCCGAGATTGTATGATGGGGTTGGCGGAAGGGACGTTCCCGAATAAGCCCCTGGCCGGGCATGATCAGGCCGGCAACACTGTGAATAATCGTGGTTTCTAAAGATTCTTCAAAAGTCAGAGTCGGCAGGATCGAGGGCAGACGTTTTGCGAGCATGGTTTTGCCGCTGCCGGGTGGCCCGATAAAGAGCAGGTTGTGATTTCCGGCCGCCGCGATTTCAAGGGCTCTTTTTGCTTGAGCCTGACCCCGGACATCGGCAAAATCCAGATGCTCACAGTTTAGACTGTCTGGTTGTGAAAGGTTATCAGGGCGTTCAGGACGGGGAATCTTACCCTGGATTATTTCCAGGGTTTCAGATAGAGTTTCAACCGCGATGATCTCGATTTCAGAGATGGCGGCGGCTTCTGCCGCATTGGCTCGGGGCAGGAATATACCCCGGTGTCCGCTTTCCCGGGCTGTGAGCGCGATTGCCAGGGCGCCGCGGATCTCTTTGACCCGGCCATCGAGAGAAAGCTCACCGCAGAAAAGATAGTCTTTTAAGATTACGCTCTCTCTTAGCTCCGGCAGATCGCTGGCGATAATTCCGAGGGCGGCCGGAAGATCAAGGGCAGTGCCCTCTTTTTTCAAATCGGCCGGGGCCAGGTTGATGGTTATCCGGCGCGGCGGAAATTTGAAACCGCAATTTTTGATAGCCGCGCGAATCCTCTCCTTACTTTCCTTGATAGCGCTGTCAGCCAGGCCGACAACGACAAAATTGGGCAGGCCACGGGCGACATCGACCTCAACCTCTATCGGCAGAGCTTTGATGCCTGCTAAGGAGGCGCTGTTAATAGTTGTAAACATTTTCTATTACTCGGTTGTCTGCAAAAGAGGTGCTATCTGGTTATCCAAGTTTACTGGTAATTATGGATCGTTTCTACTATCTCGCGACTCTAAGGATAATGTCAAGGTGAAAAAAGTTTGTTGACTTGTCAGGTGAAACTCATTAGTGCAAACCCGCATTGAGAAGTCTTAGTCAAAATTCATTTCTTTTCAGCTGAGTTCGGTGAGATAAAAAGGGTAGATGATGGAAGTACTGGGTCGACACATGCTGCTTGAGCTTTTTTCGTGTGATGAAAAAGTGCTTGATGATTTAGCATCGATTGAAGCCTTTATGAAAGAGGCGGCCCGGGTTTCCGGGGCGACAATTGTAGAGTCGGTCTTTCATCGTTTTCAGCCGCATGGCATTAGTGGTGTAGTGGTGGTGGCCGAATCTCATCTGGCTATTCATACCTGGCCGGAACACGGTTACGCGGCGGTTGATTTCTTTACCTGCGGCCCGGGTATCGACTACTGGCAGGCGCACAATTACCTGAAACAGGCTTTTGCGGCAGAAGAGTTTGAAGTGCGAGAGATTGAGCGCGGCGGGGACCGCGATGCCAGCGGCCGGCTGGGCCGGAGAAAATAGAGAACAGGTTTATTTTGTCTTCTACAAGTAATTACTATGATGATCTGGTTAAGCGTGATGCCGAGGTTCTCTGGCATCCCTATGCGGCAGCTCCGCTTCCAATTGCGCCCTATGTCGTGAAATCGGCGTCGGGTACGCGTCTGACGCTGCATGATGGCCGGGAGCTGATAGATGGAATGTCTTCTTGGTGGGCGGTTATTCACGGCTACAACCATCCCCGGCTCAATACGGCGCTTACCTCGCAGTTGCAGGATATGGCCCATGTCATGTTTGGTGGCCTGACCCATGAACCGGCGGTTCTGCTGGCCGAAAAACTGTTGGCAATGACCCCGCCCGGGCTGGATAAGGTTTTCTTTTCAGATTCAGGTTCGGTTGCGGTGGAAGTCGCACTCAAAATGGCGCTGCAGTACTGGTCTTCACTGGGTAAACCAGAGAAAAAACGGGTTCTGTCTCTGCGTCAGGGCTATCATGGCGATACCTTCGGGGCGATGTCGGTTTGTGACCCGGTGAATGGAATGCATCATCTTTTCAGTGATATGGTGATGCCGCAGCTCTTTACCAAAGCTCCGCAGATTCCTTTTGCCGGAATTT
>JAGGTT010000163.1 GCA_021163565.1 Candidatus Tharpella sp. | reverse complement strand
GAGGTGATTCGAGTTGGGCCCGCTCAAGGCTGCGGCGTACCCAGAAAATCGGCGGCCCGGCACCTGGAAGCCAGAGGATGCCGTCCTGCAGGGTGCCGGTGAAATAGTAGCGGTCAACATTCTGAAGGATGAGAATACCGCTGCGGCCGGTTGCGGATATGGCTCGCTGAGCCTGGTTCAGGCGCTGCCGGATTTCGGTTGCCGGAACTAATTTATATGATGTCGGGAAGGTATCGCGGTTGTCCATTATTGATGGGCGGCGGGCCTAATCTTATATGTATGATCAGCTCGCGTCAATTTTGCTTTCGATGTGGGTTAAATAGTCGTTGATCTCCTGTTTTAAGGTTCCCAGTTCAGTTAGTCGGGATTCAACCTCAGCGATGTGGTGGCGCAGGAGTTCGGCAACTTTGGGGAGAACTTTTTTGTTGGTCCGGTGACGGTTGTAATGGTTTTCGAGTTCGGCCATTTCACCCAGTGAAAGGCCTAAGAGTTTAAGCTTTTTGATAAAACGCAGACGCCGCAGATCATCTTCGGTATAGATGCGACGACCGCCTTCGATCCTTTTTACGGTATTGAGCAGGCCGATCTCCTCGTAATAGCGGATTGTCCGGGTGCTCAAGTCGAGGAGTGTGCCGATCTCGCCGATCCGATATCGTTTCAGTGGCTGGTCGGCATCCGGGCTGGTGGGTTGGGCTGCAGCTTTCATGAGAGTTATTGAAATTTCCTAAAAATTGGGGTTGATTATCCGTCTCTTGTTTTGCGGTTATCTATAATTATGACACTATAATTGTCAAGGTTTTTTTATTATCAGGGTAGGTTAACGAGAGGGAAAAGTTTTTCCTGGTAAGCATGATGAATAAAGGCGGTACTTATTTCAGATCAACCGAATATAGTAATGTATCAGGTTTTTTATACGATGTATTTTTTAGTCGTGTTTGCCAGTTAGGTGTTAAAGTTTTCCTATTAGCAAAAATGGGCGATTTTTTGTTGACAAGCGGTGATTTATAGTATACTTGAGTCCTCCCTATAAAGATGTTATAAATGTGTAACCGAAAAATAGAGGTTTCTTCAATTACTGTTTTTTAGATTTTCAGTTTTAGCATAAACTCGGGAGGTTGGCGAAAGAGCGGTTTTTCTCAAGTCGGGGCAGATGAAAAAATCAGCCGGATTTTTTAAGGATGATTTTTAGCAAAGCTTAATGAGTTGAGAAAAATGGCGCATTCGCACAGCCTCCTAGATTTTTTAAGGCGGTGAAAAGATTTATGCAGGCAGAGAATGCAACACCTGAACCCCAGATTTTACTGGAAGCTGAAGATATCTCCTTGAGCTTTGGCGGAGTCAATGCCCTGCTCAGTGTCAGCTTTAAGGTAGAGAAGGGGGAAATTTACTCGGTTATCGGCCCTAATGGGGCGGGTAAATCGAGTATGTTTAATGTTATCAGTGGTCTTTATCGACCCCAACGCGGACGCATCCTCTATAAAGGCAAGGATATTACCCATCTGGCTCCGTACAAGATAGCTCCCTTGGGAATTGCCCGCAGTTTCCAGAATGTTGAACTTTTCAAGGGGATGACGGTTATTGATAACCTTCTTCTCGGGCGTCACATTCACATGAGCAGCGGACTTTTCAGTGGTGGACTCTTTTTTGGCAAAGCCCAAAAAGAGGAGTTGCGCCATCGTGAGTTTGTTGAGGACCTGATCGATTTTCTTGAAATTGAACATATCCGCAAAACACCGGTCGGCACGCTCTCCTACGGTTTGCAGAAGCGTCTCGAACTGGGACGGGCTCTGGCTCTGGAGCCTGAGCTTCTGCTGTTGGATGAGCCGATGGCCGGGATGAACCTGGAAGAGACTGAAGATATGGCCCGCTTTATTCTCGATATTAATCAGGAGCGAAATACTACGGTGCTTCTGATTGAGCATGATATGGGCGTCGTCATGGATATCTCCGACAAGGTGACGGTGCTTAATTTTGGTGAATTGCTGGCTACCGGAACCCCGCAGGAAATCCAGGAGAATCCGGTAGTAATCAGTGCTTATCTCGGCGATGAAGATTCGGTCTTTCTCGCCGGAAGGGCGGGTTAGAGGATATTTATGGCGCTTATAACGGGGGATACCCTACCCAAACTCTTAAAACAGCAGGCCGAAAAATTTGGTCATAGCAAGCACGCTTTAAGGGAAAAAGATTACGGCATCTGGCAGAGTTTTACCTGGCAGGAGTACTATGACCATGTCAAGTATTTTTGTCTGGGCATGGTCTCGCTGGGCCTGAAAAAGAGTGATAAGGTTGCGATTATTGGTGATAATCGGCCGGAATGGATCTATGCCGAACTCTCGGCCCAGTGCGTTGGGGCGATCCCGGTCGGCATCTATCAGGATTCAATCCTGAAAGAGGTCTCCTATATCATTAATCTTTCGAAGTCAAAGTTTGTCATTGCCGAGGATCAGGAGCAGTGCGACAAGATTATTGATATGCAGGATGAACTGCCTTCGGTTGAGTATATTATCTATCACGACCCCAAAGGCATGCGGACATATGATGAGCCCAAGTTGCTCTATTTCCCGGATGTTGAGGAGATGGGGCGGCGTTATGAAGAGGAGAATCCCGATTTTTTCGATCTCCAGGTTGAAGCTACAAAAGAAGAAGATGCGGCTTCGATCTGTACCACTTCGGGCACTACCGGCGATCCCAAGCTTTCCCTTTTAAGCCATAGAAATATGGTGCAGATGGCTCATAACCTGGGCGAGGTTGATAAAAAGTACGAAAGTGACGAGTTTGTCTCCTTTTTGCCGTTGCCCTGGATCGGCGAGCAGATGATGGCAATCTCGAGCTCCCTGCTTTTCGGTTTTACGGTCAATTTCCCGGAAAAACCGGAAACTGCTCAGGATAATGTTCG
>JAGGTT010000251.1 GCA_021163565.1 Candidatus Tharpella sp. | reverse complement strand
GTAGTGATGCTATGGCCTATCAGGCTGATGTTTCGAGTCTGCCTGATGCTGAAGCCCTGGTTGCGGCAGCTAAAGAGAAGTGGGGCACGGTTCACATTCTGGTAACCAGCGCCGGTATGAATTGGGATGGGACTATCTGGAAGATGACGGCCGAGCAGTGGCAGAAGGTTATTGATGTTGATTTAACCGGTACCTTCAACTATATGCGCGCCTGTGCCCCGATCTTTCGCGAACAGAAATGGGGTCGCTTCATTACGATCACCTCAATCAACGGACTGCGCGGGAAATTTGGCCAGTCCAACTACTCTGCGGCAAAAGGTGGTGTAATTGCCTTGACCAAGGCTGCAGCCAAAGATCTGGGTAAATATCTGGTTACCTCAAACTCGGTGGCCCCTGGATTTATTTTGACCGAGATGGGCGAAGCGATGCCGGATGAGTTTAAACAGATCGCCATCAATGAAGGCGTTTTGAAAAAAGCCGGTTTACCCATAGATGTCGCCAACTTGGTTGCCTTCTTAGCCTCCGACGCTGCCGGCCATATCACCGGTGAAGTTATTAAAGTCGACGGCGGCCAATACATCTAATGGCGTCGCAAAAAGTTCCGCTATACTGCGTCGGCTAAAGTTTTGCTTAGCCATTTCGTAGTTTTAGGTGTTTACATCGCATGATAAATGCAAAATGGAGTTGATTATGTCTGATTATAAATTTATTACTTATGAAGAAAAAGATGGAGCGGCTTATCTGACAATTAACCGGCCGCCGCTTAACTGGCTTGATATTGCGACTATGGCCGAGATGAATCAGGCTTTGGATACGGTACTTACTGCCGGGCCTGAGCTCAAAGTCCTGGTAATTCAGGCCGCCGGCAACAAAGCATTCTCGGTTGGCGTCGATGTTAGTGATCACTCGGAAGATAAAGTCGATCTTATGATCTCGACTTTTCACGGGATTTTCCGTCGCCTTGACCTGATTGAGATTCCGACGATTGCGGCAGTACATGGTGCGGTTTTAGGCGGCGGTTGTGAAGTTGCTCTCTTCTGCGATATGATTCTGGCGACCGAGAAGATTAAAATTGGTCAGCCGGAGATTAAACTCGCGGTCTTTCCGCCGATCGCAGTTGCGGCGCTGCCAAATATTGTCGGCCCGAAAAAAGCCTATGAGATTATCCTGGGCGGAGAAGCCCTGCGCGCTGATGCGGCTTTAGCCTGCGGTCTGGTAAATAAAGTGGTGCCGGTTGATGATTTTGCGAGTGAACTTGATAAATTTGTCAAGATTTTTACGGCAATCAGTACGTCAGCTTTGAAATCAACCAAACGCGCCCTGAAAGCTGCCTCCGGTAAACCTTTCAGTGCGGCGTTAGATACCGTCGAAGGTTCCTACCTTAATGACTGTATGCGGAATGAAGATGCCCGGGAAGGAATTAACTCTTTTCTTGAAGAGCGTAAACCAGTCTGGAAAAATAAATAAACTGTAACATCAGGAGGGTAAAATGTCTGAAGTTCCTGCAAAAATTAAAACCTGGCAGATGGTAAAACCGGGTGAGTTAAAATTGACGGAAGTCGATATGCCGGAAATCAAAACCGGTGAAGTTTGTGTCAAGATTGCCGGTTGTGGTGTCTGTCATACTGATCTTGGTTTCTTTTACGATGGTGTCCCGACGGTTTGTGATCCGCCCCTGACCTTAGGCCACGAAATCAGCGGTACGGTTATCGGTGGTGATGCCGACATGATTGGTAAAGAGGTAATTATCCCGGCGGTAATGCCCTGTAATGAGTGCCAAATCTGTAAATCCGGGCGCGGTAATCGTTGTCTGAAACAGAAGATGCCAGGCAACAGTATTGGTATATATGGTGGATTCTCCAGCCATATTGTGGTGCCGACCGCAGGTCTTTGTGTTATCGAAAGCCGGGGAGAACGTTCTTTGTCACATTATGCCGTTATCGCTGATGCCGCTACCACACCCTACCAGGCCGCGATCCGGGCTGAACTCGATAAACCCTTTTTCCCTGATGGTGATCTGGTCGTGGTAACCGGTGCCGGTGGCGGGGTTGGTACATATATGACTCAGATTGCCAAAGCCATGGGGGCTCGGGTTGTGATTGCGATTGATATCGATGATGAAAAACTTGAACGAGCTCTCAAATATGGGGCTGACCTGACGATTAATCCGATCGGTAAATCGAGTAAAGATGTTAAAGGCATCATTAAAGCTTACTGTAAAGAGCAGGGTGTGCCGCATAATTATGGTTGGAAGATTTTTGAGTGCTCCGGGAGTAAACCGGGACAGGCACTGGCTCTCGATCTGCTCTCCTTTGTCGGTAAACTGATTGTGGTTGGTTTTTCGATGGCCAAACATGAGTACATGATCTCTAAACTGATGGCCTTTGATGCCGAAATGATCGGGACTTGGGGTTGTCATCCTAAATACTATCCGCCGGTTCTCGAAATGGTGCAGAGCGGTAAGATCGAGATTGATGCTTTTCTTGAAACCCGGCCGATGAGCACGATCAAAGAGTCCTTTGCCGAGGTGCATGCGGCCCCGATCAGTCGCCGGATAGTCTTGGTTCCCGATTTTGATTAAAAGTAAATATTCGGCTTCAGTTTCAAACTGCCGGAAAATGGGGACAGATCTTTAGCTCTGTCCCCGTGCGAAGCAAAGGTCGCGTATTTTCTCTGCAACCTTAAGTGTCAATCATAACAAGTCGAATACTTAAAGAAAAAAATTTATCAACTATTAATTTTAAGGAGAGAAAAATGTCATTAGATTGGATACCAAGAGAAAACGAACCGAAAAATCACTACCTTTGGGAAGATGATCATTTTGGTGGTGAAGGCGATGCCCCCTGTACGATTTATGAGAAACGCCCGGTTATCGACCCTGATGGAAACGTGGTTGAAGGGATCTACACCGGCTGGATTATTCTCAATAATCCGAAACAGTATAATTCCTATACGACCGAGATGGTCAAAGGCGTAATTGCCGGCTTCCAGCGGGCTTCGGCTGACCGTCAAGTGGTTGCCGCCATCTTTACCGCCGTTGGTACTACAGCTTTCTGTACCGGTGGTAATACCAAAGAGTATGCCGAATATTATTCCAAGCGGCCGCAGGAGTATGGCGACTATATGGATCTTTTCAACGGTATGGTCGATGCGATTTTAAATTGCAAAAAACCGACTATCTGTCGGATTAACGGGATGCGGGTTGCCGGTGGTCAGGAGATCGGTATGGCGACTGACCTTTCGATCTCTTCCGATCTGGCTATTTTGGGTCAGGCCGGGCCTAAACATGGTTCGGCTCCGGATGGCGGATCGACCGATTTTCTGCCTTGGTACCTAGGTATTGAAGACGCGATGTGGAACTGTGTCTCCTGTGAAATGTGGAGCGCCTACAAAATGAAACGTTTGGGTCTGCTCACCAAAGTCGTGCCGGTTATCAAAGATGGTGAAAAATGGGTTCGCAACCCCCTGATCGAGACCGACAAGTGGATCGACGATGGTGAAATTGTCTACGGTGAGTTCAAAACCGGGGCGGCTGCCAAAGAGGCTCGTGCCTACATTAAGAACGCGACTCTGGATCTATCTCTGCTTGATGAAGCGGTTAACGAGATTGTCTGGAAGTTCGCAAATCTGATGCCGCACTGTCTCGTGAAATCGGTTGACGGTGTCCGCGCCAAAAAGAAATTCTTCTGGGATCAGGCAAAATTGCCGAACCGTCACTGGCTTGCTGCTAACATGAACTACGAAGCCTATATGGGTTTTAACGCTTTCAATACCAAGAAGATTACCGGCAAAGACACGATTGATTTCATTAAATACCGCCAACTCGTTGGTGAAGGTCAAGAGATCGGTGAAGCCCTCTACGAGCAGATTTTCGGTAAACCCCAAGAGTAGTATTATTAAACACTTTAACTGTATTTGTTAGCCCAAAGGGCGGGATCTTAAATCCCGCCCTTTTTATTTTGACTTTGCTTGATGACTTGTGTAGCGTAGTTGGGTTCGATAGAAATTTTCTTGATTGTTTTAATAAAACTCGAAGGCTATTTTATGTCAAAACTACTCTGTCTGATCGATACCAGTGCTTTGGTACACCGGGCCTTTCATGCAATCAGGCCCTTGACTACTGCCAGCGGGCAGCCCACCAATGCCCTGTTCGGTCTTTGTCAGATGTTAATGAAAGTGCTGAATGATTTTCAGCCGACGCATGTGGCGGCAGCTCTTGACTTGAAAGGAAAAACCTGGCGTCATGAGCTCTTTCCGGCTTATAAGGCCCAGCGTTCGGAACCGGATCCGGACCT
>JAGGTT010000262.1 GCA_021163565.1 Candidatus Tharpella sp. | reverse complement strand
GTAACGATGAGGTTTGAGTTGGGCCTGGCCGACTGTACCAGAAAAGGTGGCCTCCCCGTGGCGAGTCATCTCACGGATCATAGCCTTCGAACGCACCCCGCTCATGCGCTTACCAACTCTTATTTATTAATATAACAAGAAGATCTTGAATTGTCAAATAACGGTCAGTACTTTTGAATGTCAGTGAGCTTAAAAAACCAAAAGGCTGACCTATAAACCAGGTTAAAAATGCCACAACAACATCTCCCATTTTTAAACCCAAAACAGCCACTCACAAATCAATGCAAGTGGCTGTTTTTATTATTGGTCGGGACGAGAGGATTTGAACCTCCGACCCCCTGCTCCCAAGGCAGGTGCGCTGCCAGGCTGCGCTACGTCCCGATTATATGGATCTCTCGCTGAGCAAAGAGAGGCGGCTTCTAACACAAGTTCTGATAACTGGCAAGTGATTTCTAGAATAAGTCAGTCATCGTCTCCATCATCATTTTCGGCCGCGACCCCGAGTTTTTTAATCTGGTAGCGCAGGGTACCGCGGTCCATATTCAGAAGGCGGGCGGTTTTGGCTTTGTTGCCGCCGGCAACTTTCATCGCCTCTTCGATCAGGTAGCTGGAAAATGTCTTAACCAGTTCATTAAAATCCACCCCCTGGCGAAAATCATACTCCCGCGGCAGCGCCAGACCGAACCGGTTGCGGTCACGATTGGCGGAAAATACTTCGAGCGGTAGATGCTCTTCCGTAATAATCTCAGGATCTTCAAGAATCATGATCCTCTCAACCATATTCTTCAATTCCCGCACGTTGCCTCGCCACTGATATTTCTGAAGCAACTCCAGCGCTCCGGCTGATATTTCACTGACATTCTTTTTGAGTTTGCGATTGAAATGATCAAAGTAGAATTTCAACAACAGTTCGATATCCTGACGCCGCTCGCGCAGGGGCGGTACAACAATATTAATAACTTTAAGACGATAGTAGAGATCTTCGCGGAATTTACCCTCTTCAATAAGTTTTTCCAGCGACTGGTTCGTAGCTGAAAGGAAGCGGACATCGATAGTAACATCATCAACGCTTCCCAGCCGGCGGAATTTACTCTCCTCTAAGACCCGGAGGAGTTTGGCCTGCAAAGGGGCTTCCATATCCCCGATTTCATCAAGAAAAACGGTGCCGCCATTGCCTTTCTCCAACAATCCGAGCTTGCGGCTTTTAGCATCGGTAAAAGCGCCTTTTTCATAACCGAAGAGTTCACTCTCTAAAAGATTACCCGGAATTGAAGCACAGTTAATACTGACAAAGGGTTTGTCTGCACGCTCACTCAAATTGTGAATCGCCTTGGCAACCAACTCTTTACCGGTGCCGCTTTCACCCTGAATCAATACCGAGACGTCACGATTATCGGCAACTTTACGAACCATAATCATAACCCGTTCCATCATCGGATCGATAGAAATAATGTCGTTGGCCCGGGATTGTTCCTTGACGATATCACGGACCTCCCTTTTAAGCTTGCCGGTCTCTAAAGCAAGCTTGACGATCAACAGAATCTCCTTTGACTTGAAAGGTTTATTGATATAGTCGTAAGCACCATATTTCATTGCTTCGACTGCGGTATCAACCGATCCATAAGCCGTCATCATGATGCAGATAGGCGCGTAATCGATCTGCTCATGGATGTGGCGCATCAGATCAATCCCGCTGCCATCCGGCAGCCGCAAGTCTATCAGGATAAGGTCATAGACTTCCTTGGCAATCTGGATTTTGGCATCATCAACCCGGCTTGCAACTTCAGCCCGGTAACCGGCATCGGCCAACAGGTGCGTCAGAGATTCACGGATCAGTTTTTCGTCATCAATTATAAGTATTCGATTGGACATCTTCTATACTCTTATAGCGAGGTTGAGCCTCACCGGCCGGCAGACCGACCGCGAAGGTAGAGCCTTTGCCGGGTTCACTCTCAACCTCGAGGTGGCCGCCATGCTCTTTGATTATATTATGAACTATGGATAAACCGAGGCCCGTGCCCCGGTTTTTTGTCGTAAAAAAAGGATCGTAAATCTTTTCAATTATCTCCCGCTGCATACCCGGGCCGCTGTCACTGATCTTCAGCCAGAGCCAAGGTTGTTCAGATTGCACGATTCCAAGATTGGCACCAACCGCGAAATCCTCTCCCCGGGAATTGCCCAGGCTGAGCATTACGGTTACCTGACCCGCCCCTTCCCGGGCCGCATCAAGAGCGTTCAAACCGAGATTCATTACTACCTGCTTGAGTTTTTCTGAATCACCATGAACTGCGGGGAGAGTGGAACTGTCCATCTGCAAAGAAGCTTCGACCTCAACTCGCCGGGCCTGCTCCTGAAAAATTGGAAACCAGCCGTCAAGCATCTCTTTGAGATCAACCCACGATTTCTCCAGCATCCCGGCCCGGGAAAATTCAAGCATCGAAGAGACAATATTTTCAAGCCGGTCAATCTCATCAACCACACCAGCGACCAGTTTACCGACATGAGGCCGATCCGTCAACTCATTACTGATAATATCCAGTGAGATATTCATTCCCGTTAACGGATTTCTGATCTCATGGGCAATCCCGGCCGCCAACTGACCGATTGAAGCCAGACGCCGCATACGCTCAACCTCTTGATCGGTTTTACGTTTTTCAGTCTGGTCCTGAACCAGAACTAAAAGTCCGAGATCTCCATCCGGAGCAACTCCAAGTGAGGCTACATTGACAAAAAATATCTTCTCACCGCCGCCTACCGAATCGCAGTTGCCACAAGGGGTTGCAAAAGTCTGGCACATCTCGAGCTGAACTGAAGACTGCTGCCGACCGGCAACTTCACCCAGAGCCCGACGAAAAGAGGGCGAGTCGAGTAAAGCAAAGATACTTCCTTGCCAATCCGGTTCGAGAGAACCGAAAAACTCCTCACTCATACGGTTGTAAGAGGTAATCTGCAACGCACTGTTCAAGGTGATAATCGCATTTGGTGAACTTCTCAGAATACTCTCGCGAAAATCACGATCCTCAATCAAAGTACGATTAAAGATAAAACGTTCCATCGCTTTATCGGCTTGACCAGCAAAGATCTTCATGAGATCAAAATTCAGATTCACCGGGGGCATCAATTCGCGGTAGAGCAAAATTAAAACCCCCTGCTGCCGCTTACCGATCAACAGGGGAAGGCTTAAAATGCCGACCGGTTGACTCTCACCCCCGGCAGATATTTTCTGCACCGGGCGAAACAGAACCTGACTTGTTACCAGTGACTCACGCAACTGCTTCTTTATATCGAAAGCCCAGAAATCTTCAGCTGAAACTGCAAACTCGGAAACCGGCACAAGTTTATCTCCGTGCCCCTCATTCAGCAGCAGCCAGCCGGCCTGAGCTCCACCGAGCCTGACTCCGCGCGAGACAATCAACTGCTGAAGATCACCCATGTCTTTAACATCACTCATCTGCCGCGAGATCTGCTGAAGTTTGAAGAGATCATTAATCTGACGCTGTTTGTGAGTATTCAACCGGCGATTTTCCACCCCGATGCCGATCTGATTACAAAAAATTTCTAGAATCTCGATATCTTCATTACTGATCTCTTCCTGACGAAAACTGCGGTCTGCCAGCATCGTCCCGACCACTCCCTGGTCCGTAATAACCGGCACCAGGACACAATTACTACGCTTTAAGGCGGCATTACGACGTTTATCCAGATCTGAAAACAGACCGTCATCAACATCTTTCTGAATCTGGATTATCTCCCCGGAACGTACCACCCGGGTCTCAACACAGTCATCCCTCTCGAGATCATATTTAAGACCCTTGACACTGACCTTACAGCCGACGTTGATAACCCCTTCCAACAGAGTGGTTCCCTCCCGCAGAAGATAGAGAGCTACCCGATCATAGCTTAAAGCCTCGCTGACGGTCTCAAGGATAGTCCGGGCCAACTCCTCCCAACTCATCCCGGTCATAGTCAAACGACTGATCTGGTGCAGGGCGGTCAAAACCTGTTTCGTATCTTTATAGATCATGGATATAACAATAATTTCAACTTAGTTTAGTGCGATATAACCTGTGCCGAGCTAAATATAGACTTTACCGACAAAAAACAAGGTAATTTATCACCGGTCTAATAAATAGAAAAAGGGACGGCCAATAAACTGGTCGTCCCTTTTATTCGTTATCTCTTGCTTTTTAAAATTCAACTATTTCTTATGACAAGCCTTACACTTGGTTGGGGCTTCCTTGTTGCCGGATTTTTTATGACAGCCTTTACACTGTTTATGTGTGGCAGTCTTAATATCCAAAGCTTTACCATCTTTTTTCAATT
>JAGGTT010000003.1 GCA_021163565.1 Candidatus Tharpella sp. | reverse complement strand
TGACCGAAAGCGATCTTGCCGATATTTTCCCGGACCGCATAATCAAAAAGAAGTTTGCGCTTCCAGCGTGAGCAATGGAAACACGGATTTTCGGGTAGCTCACTGTTATCGAGACGCAGGGCGATATCACTTTCCAGAACCTCAAGCTTGAGTCCCAAAGCTTCAGTCTGTTCATATAAGCGTTCAACCCGCAACTGGTCTTCATGTTCCCCCAGTGTCACATGAACCGGTTTAAGCTCATACGTGATCGGAATCCACGCTTTCCGAGTCTCAAGGATATGCAGCAGGGCGGAAGAGTCCTTGCCGCCGGAGAGAGCCACAATCAAGGTATCGCCGTCTTCAGTCATCTGGTAATCAGCCAGCGCCCGGCCCAGACTTCGCTTAACTCTACCTAAAACCCCTTTACGCCTCTCACGTGCCATTATGAAAAAAACCACTTATTATCATCTGTAAAAAACAGGAAGTTTAGAGTATTTCACATTTAACACCGCATATTTATGATCGTCGAACTCAATTTCAATTAAACCGATTCAACCAGAGACTGATATCTGTCGAACTCCCGTTTAAGATAACTGGAACCCGCATTGTGCGTGATAAAATCCCAAAGGAGAGAGTCTTCTGTATCGCGGGCGGCAAGTTTGGTATCATTGTCAGCCACTATTTTTTTCAAGAGTCGGTTCTGCCCGCCGGAAGCCGCAGCCAGATCAATAAGTTGAGGGGCAAACTCAACTCCACCACGACTCAAGCAGGCCTGCCAGGCGGCACTTATCGGACTCTCCATATCGACATTAACCCCGCCGATCCGGCCAAGTCCTTTAAAAAGAAATTTCTGTTTCTCTTTCAACTCCTTGACCAAAGCAAAAGCCGCCCACTGCATCGGGGTATGCGGCTTTGGAACAAAAGGATTTATACTGACACTTAAAGCAATATTGAGCTGTTTTATTTTACGGGCGGCAAGCATCACCTGCCGAATATCTTTGACAAGTTCGACAATCGCGATGAGATCAGTTTCACGCTCACCCGGCAGACCAATGAGAAAATAGAGTTTCAGGCGACCGATACCGGCCGCAGCAACCCGGGCCGCCTGATCCAGAATAAGCTTATGGGTAAGATTTTTGTTGAGGGCTAAGCGCAGAGACTCTGACCCCGCCTCCGGGGCAATAGTTATTGATTTGACGCCGCCGGCTATCATCAGCTCCAGTAGCCAGTCATCAACCGCATCAATTCTTATGGAGGAAAAGCTAAAAGACAACTTCTCGGCCGTCAACCAGGCACAAAGTTCGTGCAGATCAGGATAATCACCCAAAGCCGAGCCTACCAGCCCGACCCGGGTAAACTTAAATTCGCTGATTCCTGATTTTATCGCCTCTTTGATAACTCGCAAAGATCGGTTGCGAAAAGGCCGATAAACAAAACCGGCGGCACAAAAACGACAGCCTCGGGGGCAACCCCGGTTAACCTCAACCAGCAGACTCTCACTAAAGATTTCACCGCCGGCAGCGGCCACGAATGTGCGCGGAACAAAATCGTCTACCTCAGCCCGAGGCAGAGATAATTTAGTTGTCGGCACAGAACCGGATAAAAGAAAGCCGGGCACTTGAGTCAAATTATCAAGCAGTTCCTCCTTCTCCAAATTCTGTCCGCTAAGCAGGGTTTCAATAAAGATAGGAATCTGTGATTCACCCTCACCCAGCAGAAAACCATCGACCAGAGGAAAAATGGGCAGAGGATTAATAAAAGTTGTTATTCCGCCAATCAAAACTAGAGGCTGATTTCGGTGCCGGTCTTTAGCCAGCGGTTCGAGACCGGCCCGCTTAAGCAAAGTTACCAGATTTACATAGTCCTGCTCAAACGAAATCGAAAAAATAAGCACGCGGGTTTCATTAACCGGCCGTGAACTTTCATGGGTCAACAGTGAAGCTGATTTTTTCGAATCGTGACTCTCCTCAAGATAAAATCTCTCCGCGACTATCCGGGAATCACGATTCAGGAGATGGTAAATCGTCTGGAAGCCGAGGTTACTCATTGCCAGTGGGTAGCGGTTAGGATATCCTAAAGCAATCGGCAAGCGACCGCCCCAATCTTTACGGCAGGCCCCTCTCTCCAGATTCGGATTCATCTCTCTACGCAAACTTAAACCTCTTCCGATCCATCTTCATTCTCATCATCTGCCATCGTCAATAAAGGTTCGACCCGGGCCCACAACTCCTCCCGACCTTTTTTAAGATGGGCCGAAACCGGGAACAGTTTGCCGGTAAAATCCTCCTTTTCCCGCATCTGCTTACTCCATAAGGCCATCTTTTTGGCCCGGGCCTGCGGTTTCAACTTATCAATTTTGGTCAATACCGGGAAGAATGGCAAACCGGCCTCTCCGAGCCAGGCCATCAGCTGCACCTCTTCCGCACCTGGTTCACGACGCAGATCCATCAAGAGTAACAGAGAGCATAAATCTGAATGATTTTCCAGATAATCATGCACCATCGGCCCCCACTGATTCTGGGTTTGCCGGTTAACTGCGGCATAACCGAATCCCGGCAGATCAACCAAGTAGAAAGCATCATTAACCAGAAAAAAATTAAGCAGCCGAGTGTGCCCCGGCTTAGAACTGGTCCGGGCCAGAGAACGGCGGCCCAACAGATAGTTAATCAGGGTCGATTTGCCGACATTTGAACGCCCGGCAATTGCCAAGTGTGGCCGGCCGTCAAACGGTGCCTGAGAAAATTCAGCCGCACTTTTAATAAATTCTACTGTTTTTATATGCATATTTTTTTCCAATACTATGAGAATTAACTTCAATTAACTCTCATCATAAATTATCAATTACAAAATAGCAACGGCAATCATATACTCAGTAAATAAAACCCTTTTTATCATTGCCAAAACCCACTCTTTTATGCTAGCAACACAGCCCGTTAAAAACACCTCGGCCGCAAGAAATAAAATGCTGACCAGCGGCCCTGAAACCAAAAATTACGAGGGTTAAGCAGCCCGAACAAAAAAATAAACCGTTTAACATAAACTTATTCAAGGAATTTTCATCATGCATTACGAAGGCAATATTATCCGGCCGCCAAGTGAGGCGCGCAGTATCATTCTTCAGGTAACCGTCGGCTGTTCTCATAATCGCTGCACCTTCTGCCCGACCTACACCGGAGTCCGTTTCCGGATCAAAGATGAAGCGATGCTCTCGGCTGACATCCGCTACGCAGCCCGGGCCTTTCCCACAACCCGGAGAATGTTCATCACCGACGGTGATGCCCTGGTTATTCCTTTCAAACGTCTCTACCCGCTGTTTGAAGAAATTAACGAACAACTCCCGCAGCTGACTCGTATTGGTATCTATGCCTCAGCAAAATCACTCAGACGCCGCAGTCTGGAAGAGTTAAAGATGCTGCGTAAGTTAAAACTCGGAATAATCTACTACGGACTGGAGAGCGGTGATGATGAAACCTTGAAAGCGATTGACAAGGGTACCACCGGAGCTGAATCGATTGAACTTTGCCAGAAAGTTAAAGCAGCGGACATCAGACTCTCAACCACAGTCATGATCGGCATTGCCGGGCCGGAACGTTCTCTCGAACACGCCCGCCGGACCGGAGAGGTTTTAACTGCGATTGACCCCAACTACGTCGGCGCTCTGGTAACCATGATCGCCCCCGGCACCCGGCTTGATGAGGCCCAACGGCAAGGCAAATTTTCACTTCCCGATCAACGCGGTCTTCTGCTCGAACTCAGAGAGATGATCAGCTGGACAAATTTAAGTAAAGGAATGTTTATGGCCAATCACGCCTCAAACTATCTGCCGATAAAAATTCACTCACCGGCCCAGCGTGAGGCCGCACTTGAAATGATTAATGCCGCCTTGAACGGTGAGGTGGAACTTCGGGAAGAGTGGATGCGGGGATTGTAATGGTAATAACGCTTATCTAACGGAAAAGGATCAAACGCTGTCCCGGCTGCAGGATAGTTTTGGAATGGATATTATTCCAGCGCTCCAGATCGGCAACACTGACCTGATAGCGGCGGGAGATGCGCCAGAGGTTGTCACCTTTGCGCAAGGTTACAACCCGCTTCTTTTTCTGAATCGAGCTGGTACTCTTCTTGGTTATCCGGCTGCGCTTTTTTACCACTCGGGTTTGATCTTTAAGTTTTAATAACTGCCCGGGTTT
>JAGGTT010000030.1 GCA_021163565.1 Candidatus Tharpella sp. | reverse complement strand
TTTTCTGTAATTCAGGGGCCGAGGCGAATGAGGCGGCGATTAAACTGGCTCGGCGTTATGGTGATGCGGTTTTAGGTGAAGGGCGGACCCGCATCATTACGATGCAGCACTCTTTTCACGGTCGGACTATGGCGACCCTCACGGCTACCGGTCAGGAGAAGGTTAAAACCGGTTATCAGCCGCTGCTTGAAGGATTCGATTATGTTCCTTTCGATGATATCGAGGCTGTAGCTCAGGCCATTACTGAAAAAACCTGTGCCGTACTGGTTGAACCGGTTCAAGGTGAAGGCGGTGTGATTCTGCCGGCTCCTGACTATCTTGATCGTTTGCGCCGCCTCTGCGATGAGCGTGAGATTCTACTTATTTTAGATGAGGTACAGACCGGTATCGGCCGGACAGGAAAATTCTTCGCTTACCAGCACAGCCACATAACTCCCGATATTTTAACCTCCGCCAAAGCGTTGGGGAATGGTTTCCCGATCGGAGCGATGCTGGCAAGCAACCAGGTTATACGTCATTTCGGGTTTGGCAGTCATGCTACAACCTTTGGCGGCA
Source organism: Candidatus Tharpella sp. (assembly GCA_021163565.1). GTDB lineage: Bacteria > Desulfobacterota > Anaeroferrophillalia > Anaeroferrophillales > Tharpellaceae > Tharpella. The sequence goes on along the minus strand of JAGGTT010000030.1, from coordinate 7,348 downwards.
ATCCTTTAGCTACAGTTGCTGCTTTGGCAACGCTGGAAACTTTACGGGATGAGAAAATTGTTGAACAGGTAACTGAAAAAGGGGCCATTGTTATTGCCGGATTAGAAAAACTCAAAGCTGAATTTCCGGAGTTGATCGGGAATATTCGCGGACAGGGCCTGATGATCGGGATGGATCTTGAAATTCCGGTTGGAGATATTGTTAAAGCCTGTCTTGAGCGGCATCTGTTGGTGGGTTCTGCGGGAGCTAATACTTTGCGCCTGACGCCGCCTCTGGTGATTGTCAAGGTTGAGATCGAAACTATGTTGAAGATTTTATCTGAGGTATTCAGCGATGCCCGAAAACAGTAAGATGAAAGATTTTCTTGATCTTACCCAGTGGTCACGAAGTGAGCTTGAAACTTTACTTGATTTGGCTGCGGAACTTAAGCGTAATCCGGCAAAATTTTCCCGGAGCCTTGAGGGTAAAAGTCTGGCGATGATTTTCAAAAAATCATCCACTAGAACCCGGGTTTCATTTGAGGTCGGAATGTTTCAGCTTGGGGGGCAGGCGATTTTCATGAGCTCAACCCATACCCAGGTCGGTCGGGGAGAACCTTTAGAGGATACCGCCCGGGTTTTATCGCGTTATGTTGACGGGATTATGATTCGTACCTACGAACATGCTGAAGTTGAGACTCTGGCTCAATATGCGACGGTTCCGGTGATTAATGGATTGACTGATTTTCTTCATCCCTGTCAGGTGTTGACCGATATTTTTACGATTAAAGAGCGTCTGGGGGATAAGTTTTCCGACCTTAAAGTTGCCTATATCGGTGACGGTAACAATATGGCCAACTCCTGGATCAATGCCGCCCTCCAGTTTGGTTTTGATCTGCGTATTGCCGCACCTGCGGGGTATGAACCGGATTCCGGTTTGCTTAAAAAGGCTTCAAATGACGGCCGGGTTACGGTAGTCGGTGAGCCTGCGGCTGCGGCCCGGGGCGCAGATGTTCTGAATACCGATGTCTGGGCGAGTATGGGTCAGGAAGAAGAAGCTGTGGCCCGACGCCAGGTTTTTGCCGGTTTTCAGATTAATGAAGAACTTTTGCGGCTTGCCGCTCCTGAGGCGCTGGTCTTGCACTGTCTTCCAGCTCATCGTGGTGAGGAGATTACGGCGGAGACTTTTGAACGTTTTCAGGAGCTGATCTTTACTCAAGCCGAAAATCGCCTGCATGTGCAGAAAGCCCTGTTAATGACGCTGCTGGGTGATTAAATTATATTAAAATGAGGTGTTACTTATGAGCGATGTGAAAAAAATTGTCTTGGCCTATTCCGGAGGGCTTGATACCTCGGTCATTTTGACCTGGTTAAAAGAAGAGTATAATTGCGAGGTTATCGCTTTTGCCGCAGATGTTGGCCAGGGTAAGGAACTTGACGGGATTGAAGAGAAAGCTCTGCAGACCGGGGCTTCAAAGGTGTATGTCGATGATCTCACAGAAGAGTTTGTCCGTGATTTTGTCTTTCCCATATTTCGGGCGAATGCGATTTACGAAGGGGTTTATCTGCTCGGAACATCGATCGCCAGGCCGTTGATTGCCAAGCGTCAGATTGAGATTGCCCGTCTTGAAGGGGCTGATGCCGTGGCTCATGGGGCCACCGGCAAGGGCAATGATCAGATTCGTTTTGAGCTCACCTTTTACGGTCTTGAGCCTTCAATTAAGGTGATTGCTCCCTGGCGCAGCAAGTGGGATCTTAATTCGCGGGAGAAGATGATCGATTACGCAAAAAAACATAACATCCCAATTCCGGTTTCGAAGGAGAAACCCTATAGTTCCGACCGCAATCTGCTCCATATCAGTTTTGAGGGCGGGGTTCTGGAGGATCCCTGGTATGAGCCGGATGAAGATATGTTTCAGCTTTCGGTTTCACCGGAGAAGGCTCCGGATCAGGCGACTTATTGTGAGATTGACTTTGAAAAAGGTGATCCGGTAGCGGTTGACGGTGTGAAACTTTCACCGGCGGCACTTTTAAGCCGTCTCAATGAATTGGGCGGAGCTAACGGTATCGGCCGGGTTGATATGGTTGAGAACCGTTTTGTCGGTATGAAATCACGCGGTGTCTATGAGACTCCGGGCGGAACTATTCTCTATCATGGCCGGCGAGCGGTTGAGTCGTTGACGATGGATCGTGATGCGATGCATTTAAGAGATTCCCTGATTCCGGAATATGCCCGGATGGTCTATAATGGCTTCTGGTTTGCCCCTGAGCGTGAAGCTTTGCAGGCTCTGGTTGATAAAACTCAGGAAAATGTTACCGGTACCGTGCGCCTTAAACTCTATAAAGGAAACTGCATAGTGGTCGGCCGCAAATCTAAATTTTCACTCTATCAGCCGGAGATGGCAACCTTCGAAGAGGACATGGTTTACGATCAGTTTGATGCCGAAGGTTTTATCAAACTCCAGGCTCTGCGTCTTAAAGCCCGGGCGGTTTTAGATTAAGTGAGTAGTGAGAAAGGTGCGGGCACAAGCTGGAAACTGAGAGGGGGCCGCTTAATTTCCCTGCTGGTTATTGTCATCCTGGTTCTGGTTCTGGATCAGTGGAGCAAATTGCTTGCCTTACAACAACTCTCGCCGATATATCCGAAGAAGGTTGTCGACGGCTTCTTCTCCCTGACCCTGGTTATGAACTCCGGGGTCGCGTTCGGGGTATTCAGCGGGATTGAGAGCTCGATAAAGTCATATTGGCTGTTGGCTCTCTCCGGGGCTACGGTAGGTCTTGTGATATTCTACTATTTTCATGAGAAGAACCTGCAAAAAGTATCCCGTTTTGGTCTGGCCCTGGTGGTTGGCGGGGCTTTCGGCAATATGATTGATCGCTGGCGTTACGAAAAGGTTGTCGATTTTCTTGATTTTTACTGGCAGAATTACCATTGGCCCGCTTTTAATATTGCTGATTGTGCAATCAGCATTGGTGTAACCCTGCTCTTGGTTGATGCCCTGTTGTCAATCTGGCGGGAATGTAAAAGTTGAGATATGTCGCTTTACTTTTTTTGCAATCTTTTAGCTGCAGCCTTAAATATTTAATTAATGCATCCTATCCTTCTGAAAATCGGCCCTCTGACCCTCCATACGTATGGTTTTTTTGTGGCGCTCGGATTTCTGTTGGCACTGACCTGGACTCACCGGGAGGGTCTGCGCCGGGGGCTTAATCCGGAGATTTTCCATGATCTCTTTTTCTATATTGTAATTTCAGCTCTGGTCGGAGCCCGGCTTTTCTATGTAGCACTTAATCTTTCCTTTTTTCGTAATGATCCCGTGGCCGCATTACGTTTGTGGGAAGGGGGCCTGGTTTTTTACGGTGGTTTTTTAACGGCGGTTCCGGTTTTTATATGGCGGATTCGCCGTTGGCGAAAACCGGTGCTTGAAATTCTCGATGTGGCCGCTCCGGGGTTGGTATTGGCGCAGGCGGTTGGCCGTCTGGGTTGTCTCTCTGCCGGTTGCTGTTATGGTAAAGCCTGTGCGAACGGGTTGGCGATTACCTTTTCCGATCCCATCTCGCACGCGCCGCTTAATCAACCGCTGCATCCGACACAGATTTATCATGCAATTGCTAATATCTCAATCTTCGCCATCCTGTTTTTCCTTTCCCGGCGGAATATCAGGCGCGGGACACTGGTAGTTGTGTATATGCTGTTTTACGGCTTGTTGCGCTTTACGGTGGAATTCTGGCGTGGTGACCCCCGGGGTTTTCTCTACAGTTTTTCGACTTCACAATGGATCAGTCTGGGGTTGATTATTTCAGCATTTCTGCTTTGGTTTATCAAGATTCGGCATGAGCCGTATACGGAGTATTAAGTTTGTATAGAACCATAGCTCCTCTGGTGCTGGCTTCCCAGTCACCGCGACGGCGTGAGCTTTTAGGACAGATGGGGATTGAATTTACCCTTACTAATGCCGATATTGAGGAGACCCGTTTCGCAGTTGAATCAGCTCCCGATTTCGTGACCCGGATGGCGCAGGAGAAAGCTTTGGCGGTAGCGGGGGAATTTTCTGAAAGTTGGATTCTGGCTGCAGATACGATTGTTGTGTTGCAGGGTGAAGTTCTGGGTAAACCCGAAGATAAATCTGCGGCGGTGAAGATGCTGTCCGCGATAGCTGGAAACTGGCATCAGGTTTTAACCGCTTTTACCCTGTATTATCCGGAGGCTAAACATCTGGTGACCCGGATTGATTCAAGTCGGGTTAAAATTGCGGCTTTGTCAGAAGCTCAGATCAAAGCCTATATTGCGACCGGTGAACCCCTGGATAAAGCCGGCTCGTATGCGGTACAGGGGTTGGGCGGGGCTTTTGTCGAAGCCATCGAAGGCTCCCCGACCAATGTGATTGGTCTGCCGCTGCCGCTGGTGATTTCGGAACTTCTGACATGTAAAGTAATTGCGTTAGCCTGAAACCAGAACTTTTTTAGTGAAAAAAGTTTTCCTTATTGAGTTTAATAACTTAAGTTGCTTGGGAATAGATTTGAAATCGTGAATAGTGCATTTAAGATACGCCTTGCGGCGGTGCAGGATCGGATTATCGCCGCTTGTGAGCGTTGCGGTCGTAATTCGAATGAGATTACCTTGGTAGCGGTCAGCAAAACCTTTCCTTTTGCCCGGATTGAAGATGCCGCCGGTGCCGGCCAAGTTCATTTCGGTGAGAATTATATTCAGGACTGTGTAGCTAAGATGGTGCAGGCCCGGAACCGGAATCTGCCTTTGCAGTGGCACTTTATAGGCCATCTACAAAGCAATAAAGTTAAATTTTATGATAACGGTTTTCACCTCTTTCATGGTCTCGATTCGATGAAATTGGCCCGGAGTCTGGCGCGGAAGGCGGTCGCCGATGAGTTTAAGGCGCGGGTTTTAGTACAGGTGAATATCGGTGATGAAGCTACCAAGGCTGGGATTCCGGCCGCAAGCCTGTTTGATTTTCTTAGTGAAATAGGTTATATAGAAGGGTTGTCAATTGAAGGTTTGATGGCAATTCCTCCGGCTGGTGCATCAGCTGAGGCGAGTCGTCCCTATTTTCGATCTCTTTTTAAGCTGTTTACTGAAGCTCAGGCTGAATTTATTCCTGTTTTCCCGGAGTTTAAGCAGCTCTCAATGGGAATGTCGAAAGATTTTGAAGTCGCGGTTGAAGAGGGTGCAACCATTGTCAGGGTTGGCTCACTTTTATTTGGTGAACGTGAGAAAAAGGTTGTAGTTAATTGAAAAAAAGTACGCAAAAATTATGGGGAGGCCGTTTTACGGCACCGACCGATGAATTGGTAGAAGAATTTACGGCCTCAATTAATTTTGATAAACGACTCTACGCTGAAGATATCGCCGGTAGTATCGCCCATGCCAAAATGTTGGGGCGGCAGCAGATTATTCCAGCTGCCGATGTCAACCCTATCGTTACGGGCCTGGAACAGATCAAGGCCGAAATTGAAAGGGGAGAATTTGTTTTCTCGGTTGCTCTGGAAGATATTCATATGAATATTGAGAGTCGTCTCAGTGAAATTATCGGTTCAGAAGTTGCCGGCCGTCTGCATACCGGGCGCAGTCGTAATGATCAGGTTGCGCTTGATTTACGTCTCTACATACGCAGCCAGTTGCTTAAAGTTGAAGCACTTATTGCAGAGCTGATTCTGGTTCTGGTTGATAAAGCCGAGTCTAATCTCGAAGTTATAATGCCGGGATTTACGCATTTGCAACAGGCGCAACCGGTACTTTTTGCGCATCATTTGCTGGCTTATGTTGAAATGCTTAAGCGTGACTTAAGCCGCCTGGCCGACTGTCGTAAGCGATTAAGCCTTTCTCCTCTTGGTTCAGGAGCTCTGGCGGGTAGCAGTTTTGCCCTGGATCGTGAAAGTGTGGCCGCAGAACTTGGGTTTGACGGGGTGACCGGCAACAGTCTTGACGCAGTCAGTGACCGTGATGGCGTGGCGGAGGCCCTGTTCGATTTCTCTCTGCTCATGGTTCACCTGACTCGTTTCTGCGAAGAACTGGTTCTCTGGTCTTCGGTACAGTTTAATTTTATTACTTTAAGTGATTCATTCTGTACCGGCAGCTCTATTATGCCGCAGAAAAAAAACCCGGATGTCCCGGAACTTATTCGGGGCAAGTCGGGCCGCGTGGTCGGCTCTCTTGTCAACCTGTTAATGACTCTGAAATCTCTACCACTCGCCTATAATAAAGATATGCAGGAAGATAAAGAACCTTTTTTTGATGCTCTGGATACGGTTGTCGGATCATTGCGGATTATGGCGCCGATGATTATTGAAATGCGGGTCAATAAAGAGGTTATGGCGCGTCAGGCCGGAGCTGGATTCTCTACGGCGACTGAAATTGCGGATTACCTGGTGCGTAAGGGATTGCCCTTTCGCTCAGCGCATGAGGTTGTCGGTAAAGTTGTGGCTTTTTGTGAAGTAAACAATCTAGTTTTTACCGATTTGACGATTATGCAGTGGCAGGAATACTCTGATCTTTTCTCTGAGGATCTCTTTAGATTGTTGGCTCCTATGGATGCGGTTGATGCTAAAAACCTTTTTGGTGGTACGGCCCGGAAGCAGGTTCAAGCGCAGATTGAATTGGTTCGTCGAGATTTGAAAAAGGGTCGGATTTAAGTTTAATGGTATGCTTGGTGAATAAGATTTTAACTAAAGATTATTTTTTGCTTTATCTCGGATTGGCTCTTTGTCTGGGATTTTTTTGTAGTGCCTGCGGTAAACGCGGGGACCCGATGCCGCCGAGTCTGGTTGTTGCGGATAAGATTTCCGATCTCAGCCTGGTGGTAAAGCCGGGAGAGCGTTACCTCTCTTGGAGTTTACCACGGGAAAATTCTGATAATACAAAACCCGTAGACCTTAGTGCTTTTAAGGTAAAACTAAAAAAAGTGCCGAAAGATTTAGACAGTTGTCGTTATTGCGACGAAGGTTTTTTCGATTATTTGACGATTAACCCGTTTAAGCCCGAATCTGGTTATCAATTAGGAACTTCTTTCTATCTGCCGGTACCTAAAATTCCGAAAGATTTTATTTATGTGTTTTCTGTAACATCTATTAATAGCCGTGGTTGGCATAGTGAAGTCTCTAATAAGCTGGCTTTGTTTGCTCTTCCTGAAATTTCTCCTCCTTCCCGGGTTGAGCTGATTCCTTCTGCCTCTATTGTTGATTTGAGTTGGCAGGCACCGGTTTTACCGGCAGATTTTTCTGGTGAACTCTATTTTAGCGTGTATCGCCGCCAACCTGAAGTGCAGGAACAGCGACGATGGCGATTAATTACTCCTGAAGCTATCAGTGATACTAATTTCATTGATGTAGGTCTTAATGACTGGCACTCTTATGAG
>JAGGTT010000031.1 GCA_021163565.1 Candidatus Tharpella sp. | reverse complement strand
TATAGTTATGACCGTGAAGTTAGAGTTGGGTTTTTTGACGCAGTTTGAGATTAGCTGAATGATTGAATTTTTTCAAGTTAAAACTGACTGATTATATAAGTTTTTTTTATACAAAGTATTGAATCTTGATTTTGAGAATCTGAAAATTGCAGAATATTGTTATCAAGGGGGCCCGGGAGCATAATCTCAAAGATATTGATCTGGTGATTCCCCGGCATCAGTTTGTAGTTATTACCGGCCTTTCCGGCTCCGGAAAATCATCATTGGCTTTCGATACAATCTATGCCGAAGGCCAGAGACGTTATGTCGAATCACTCTCATCTTATGCCCGACAGTTTCTCCAGCTTATGGAAAAACCTGATGTTGATGAAATCTCAGGGCTTTCGCCGGCGATTTCAATCGAGCAGAAACGGGTTTCCCATAATCCGCGCTCAACCGTCGGCACCGTGACCGAGATCTATGACTACCTGCGTCTGCTCTATGCCCGGGTTGGCACCGTATATTGCGAAAAGTGCGGGCAACCGATTGCCTCGCAAAGTGTTGATCAGATTGCTGATGTTATTGCCGGACTGCCGGCCGGCAGCCGTTTATTGATTATGGCGCCGCTGGTACGGCGGCGTAAAGGTGAGTATCGTCAACTGTTTGTCGATCTTTTGAGCCAGGGATTTCTTCGGGTCGAGGTTGACGGTGAAATCTTTCGTCTTGATGAACCGCCGAGTCTGGAACGTAATTTATTCCATGATATATCTCTGGTGGTTGACCGCCTGCTAGTCAGTGATGAGAGCCGGGGGCGTTTGATCGATTCTCTGGAGCTGGCAATGGAGAAAGCCGACGATCTGGTTGCGGTTCAGGTGGTGGGAGGCGATCGCCAACTCTTCTCCGGCCGCTTGGCCTGTGGTGACTGCGGGATCAGTTTTGTTGAGCTCTCACCACAACTTTTCTCCTTCAATAATCCACATGGTGCCTGTCCTGAATGCAGTGGTCTCGGGCGTGACCTTGAGTTTGATCTTGACCTGATCGTTCCCGATCCGCGACTAAGTCTAAAAGAGGGTGCGATTGCGCCCTGGCGCCGGTCGCAGACTTTTTATCTGAGTGAAGTTCTTAAACCTTTGTCGCGTCACTACAGTTTCTCTCTCAAAATTCCCTTTGCTGAGCTTCCCGACTCGGTCAAGCTAATGTTGATGAGCGGTTCCGGAGTGGAGAAAATTCCCGGTCTGCTCAGTGACGGCCGGTTTCACCGGGCCGCGTCACGCCGCTTTGAGGGTGTGGTGCCCAGTTTGAAACGGCGCTACGAGAAGGCGGAAGGGGAGAAGGATCGGGAATTACTGCGTTATCTTTCTACCCGGCCTTGTACGCTTTGTCAGGGCAGCCGTCTGCGGCGGGAGAGCCTGCAGGTTAAAGTCATGGGTCTGAATATCCATGAATTAACCTCTTTAGCCTTGCCTGAGGCCCTGAAATTTTTAAGCAATTTGCAGTTGCCACCGGCCCGGGCCGAGATTGCCCGGCGGATTATGGTCGAATTGACATCGCGGCTTAAATTTTTAATCGATGTCGGTCTCGACTATTTGGCTCTGGAACGGGCTTCTGCAACCCTTTCCGGCGGCGAGTCACAGCGAATTCGCCTGGCAACTCAGATCGGTTCGGGACTGACCGGAGTACTATACGTTCTCGATGAACCCAGTATCGGTCTCCATCAACGTGATAACCGGCGGTTGCTTGAAGCCCTGTTTAAACTCCGGGATATGGGTAACTCTCTCCTGGTGGTTGAACATGACCAGGAGACGATTATGGCCGCGGATCAGGTGATCGATATGGGCCCCGGGGCCGGGCGGCTCGGGGGTGAAATTGTGGCTCAGGGAAAACCGGCAGAGGTAGCGGCCGGGGACTCTTTAACCGGACTCTATCTTTCCGGTCGCAAAGTTGTTAAAATTCCGTTACGGCGGCAGGTTGAAGCGCAGCGGGTCATTGAGCTTAAAGGGGCGGCCCAGCATAACCTGCAGCAGATTGATGTCAAATTTCCTTTAGGTCTGTTTCTCTGTGTAACCGGGGTTTCAGGTTCGGGCAAAAGCAGCCTGATTAACGAAACCCTCTATCCGGTTCTGCACAACCATCTTCATGGTGACCGGCTGCCGGTTGGTGCGTTCAATTCCATTTCCGGTCTTGATCAGCTCGATAAAGTTATCAATATCGATCAAAGCCCGATCGGCCGTACACCTCGTTCGAACCCAGCCACCTATACCGGCGTCTATACTCCGATTCGAGAGCTCTTTGCCGGCTTGCCGGAGGCCCGGATACGTGGCTACAAGCCCGGGCGTTTCAGTTTCAATGTGAAAGGCGGTCGTTGTGAGGCCTGCAAGGGAGACGGTTTCACCCGGGTTGAAATGCACTTTCTTCCCGATATCTTTGTTAAGTGTGACACCTGCGGCGGCCAGCGTTTTACCCGCGAAGTTTTGGAGATTCGTTATAAGGGGATGAATATTGCCGAGGTTTTAGCCATGACCATCAATCAGGCGGCTGAATTTTTTGCTGCCATCCCCAAGATTATTCGTAAGCTTGAGGTTTTACGGGATGTCGGTCTCGGTTATATGACCCTGGGTCAGGCCGCGGTAACCCTCTCCGGGGGTGAGGCGCAAAGGGTGAAACTTGCCCGTGAACTATCTAAACGGGCCACCGGCAGTACCCTTTACCTGCTCGATGAACCGACTACCGGTCTCCATTTCCATGATGTTGACCAGCTCTTGCAGGTTTTGCAGAAACTGGTGGATGAGGGCAATACGGTGCTGGTTATCGAACATAATCTTGATATTATAAAAGCTGCTGATTATATTATTGATCTCGGTCCTGACGGGGGTACCGGCGGTGGCCGCCTGATTGCCTGCGGGCCGCCGGAAACGGTAGCTCAGGTGGCAGCGTCAGCGACCGGGCAGTCGCTTCGTGAAGTTCTGCCTGAGTGAGGTATTTGGTTATCTTGAAGTTGGCCCTGCTCAAGATTCAGGCGGGTTTCAGAAATGGTTAAATATGAAATTATGAACCGGGTATATTCAGGTTCCAATTCGCAGTTAAAATACGAATTTATCTTGACAAACTTTAGCCTGTCTGATAGAAGCGGCGCTCGATTGAGAAATTGATCGGGGCCGTTAGCTCAGTTGGTAGAGCATCTGACTTTTAATCAGAGGGTCGCAGGTTCGACCCCTGCACGGCTCACCAGAACAAAATC
>JAGGTT010000102.1 GCA_021163565.1 Candidatus Tharpella sp. | reverse complement strand
AGATTGAATCTCCGACGCTGACCATCACATATTCGAGCTCTCCCATTCCGGTCTGTTCCAGAACCTCTTTTTCCCGGGCATCCGCCAGGAATACTTGCGTCAGGCTGTCCTGAGCATGTTTAATGTGAACCGGGTTGCTGTCAAGTCCCAGGACTTCATGGCCAAACTCCATCAGATGCTCGGCAAAACGCAGACCGAATTTACCGAGTCCGATAACCCCTATCTGTAATTTCTTTTTTGTCATAAATCCTCCATTAGCCGATCAATAAATGTTCTTCCGGCCATTTGAAAAGCTCTTTTTTCTGATAACTCTGGACTGCGGTAATCAGGATTATCGGGCCGAGGCGGCCGGTGAACATCAGTACCGCGATGATTATTTTACCGATTGCTGTCAGTTTTGTGGTCAATCCCAGGCTCAATCCCACCGTGCCGAAAGCCGAAACGGTTTCAAACAGAATCTTTAACTCCAGATCCCGGCTTTGCGGGTGCGGCACCAGGCCGCCTTCAGTAATATTGAGTAGAAACGCGCCCGAAAAGATAATTATCGTCGAAAAGAAAAGTAGAACCAGGGCCTCATGCATGATCTTGCGTTCAACCGCGAAGTGACCGATTACCGCCTGTGAGCGGCCTTTGACCTGGGCGATGAGAAAAGCTATTAAGACCCTGAATGTGCCGACTTTGAGGCCCCCGGCACAGGAGCCGGAACCGCCGCCGATAAACATCAGAATCAGCATCAGATAGAGTGAAACATTGGTCATCAGAGTAAGGTCAAGTGTATTAAAGCCCGCAGTTCGGCAGGTAACCGATTGGAATATGCCAGCAAGGATGGTGACCGCTCGCCCGGTATCGGGTCGGGCCGCAAGATATTCAAAGAAAGAGATCCCCGCTCCACCAACCAGAATCAGAATGATCGTGGTGGAAAGAATAATTTTACTGTACCAGCTCAGGCCGAAGTGTGAAGCGGCAGGGGCCGGGTCGGATGAGGTTCGAAAGCAGCGCCGGCACCAGCGTTGTAACGCTGCTCCCAGACAGTCATTAAGCTCAACCATCACCGAGAAGCCGAGGCCACCGCAGATAATCAGAGCCATTATTACCAGATTCACGCCCCAGTCCGCATGCCAATGCGACAGGCTGTCGCTGTAGAGCGAGAATCCGGCGTTACAAAAGGCGGAGACGGAGTGAAAAAGAGCCGCAAAGAAAGTGAAATCATGCGGGGCCGCAAAATGCAGAGCACCGGCTCCGATAACTTCAATTATTACGGTCCAGACAATAATTTTTTTAAGGAGCTTACTGAATGGCAGATTGTGGTTATGCTGCAGTCCCTGGCCGGTGACAAAGCGGTCATTTAGAGCAATTTTCTGGCGGATCAGAAAATAGATCAAGGCGGCATAAGTCATGATGCCGATACCCCCCAGCTGGATCAGCAGAAGGATGACACTCTGGCCGAAAAGTGAGAAAGTACTACCGGTATCTAGGGTTGTCAGGCCAGTGACACAGGTCGCCGAGGTTGCAGTGAAAAGTGCGTCAAGCCAGGAGATTGAGGCTCCGGCCAGCGCCGCCTGACTGTGCAGCAGGAGGGTGCCGATGATAATAGTTCCCCCGAAGAGAATAATCGGCAAGGTGATCGGCGTAATTTTAAAACGACAGTTTCTCATCTGAAGACTTTAAAGGTTGCAATGAAGAACTTTCAGAAATATATCCTAGAGGGATTACCTGCTTTTGTCAAGTCGGCGGCCGATTTGTCTGCCGGTGAAAAATTTTTTTCCGACCCCTTGATTTTTCATTCGGTCGTGAGTATATTCCCTCCTGTTAGCACTCGTGCGCTAAGAGTGCCAGTTGACATAGGTGTCAGTCAGGCCGTTTTAAGGTTACGGCTTTGCACTTAAATTAAACGTAAATCTTAAAACAACATTTATCAGGAGGAACAACGATGAATATCAGACCTTTACAGGATCGGATCATTGTCAAACGACTCGAAGAAGAAGAGAAAACCGCTGGTGGAATCATCATTCCCGATGCTGCGAAAGAGAAACCGATGCAGGGTGAAGTTGTCGCTGCCGGTAAGGGTAAAGTAAATGAGAGCGGCAAGGTTAATCCCTTGGATGTCAAAGTTGGCGACAAAATTCTGTTTGGCAAATATGCCGGTACGGAAGTAAAACTTGACGGCGAAGACTATCTCATCATGCGTGAGGATGATGTTCTCGGTGTACTCGCTTAAGTTACTACTCAAACCACAATAATTAATTAAGAATTTGTTTGGAGGATTATAAAATGGCTGGAAAAGAGATTAAATTTGGTCAGGAAGCGCGTCAGGCGATCCTGAACGGGATCAATGTTTTGGCTGATGCAGTCAAGGTTACTTTAGGACCTAAAGGTCGCAACGTTGTCGTTGATAAATCATTTGGTTCACCGACGATCACCAAAGACGGTGTCTCGGTTGCCAAAGAGATCGAATTGGAAGATAAGTGTGAGAATATCGGCGCTCAGCTGGTTAAGGAAGTTGCCAGTAAGACCAGTGATGTTGCCGGTGACGGTACCACCACTGCGACTGTTTTAGCTCAGGCGATCTATCGTGAAGGTTCCAAAATGGTTGCTGCCGGTGCCAATCCGATGGAATTGAAACGCGGTATTGATCTCTCCACCGCAAAATTGGTTGCGGCACTTGAGGGACTTTCAAAACCGACTGCCACCCATCGTGATATCGCTCAGGTTGGAATCATCTCCGCCAATGGTGATGAAACTATCGGTAATATCATTGCTGAAGCAATGGATAAGGTTGGTAAAGAAGGTGTTATTACAGTTGAGGAAGCCAAATCGATGGATACCTCACTCGACGTGGTTGAAGGTATGCAGTTTGATCGTGGTTATCTCTCCCCTTATTTCGCTACCGATATGGAGAAAATGACTGCCGATCTTGAAAATCCTTACGTTCTGATCCATGACAAAAAAATCAGCAACATGAAAGACCTGCTGCCGATTCTTGAGCAGATTGCCAAAACCAGTCGTCCTTTCCTTCTGATTGCTGAAGATGTTGATGGTGAAGCTCTGGCAACCCTGGTAGTTAACAAACTGCGTGGTACCCTGAACTGTGTTGCGGTTAAAGCTCCCGGTTTTGGTGATCGCCGTAAAGCGATGCTTGAAGATATCGCGATTCTGACTGGTGGTCAGGTTATTTCTGAAGAGATCGGTTTGAAACTTGAGTCGGTTTCTCTGGAAGATCTGGGTCAGGCCAAACGGATTAACATTGACAAAGATAATACCACCATTGTTGATGGTCACGGTTCTCAGGAGATGATCAAGGGCCGCGTCAAACAGATTCGGTCTCAGGTTGAAGAGACCTCTTCTGATTATGATAAAGAGAAACTTCAGGAGCGTCTGGCCAAATTGATCGGCGGGGTTGCCGTGATTAATGTTGGTGCTGCTACTGAGACCGAGATGAAAGAGAAGAAAGACCGGGTTGAAGATGCTTTGAACGCGACTCGGGCCGCTGTTGAAGAGGGCATTGTCCCCGGCGGCGGCGTCGCTCTGCTGCGTGTTAGCTCAAGTCTGGATGATCTCACCGATCTTACCCATGACGAAAAAATGGGCGTCAATATTGTCCGTCGTGCCATCGAAGAGCCTTTGCGTCAGATCGTTAACAACGCCGGCCAGGAAGGTTCGGTTGTGGTTGAACGTCTCAAGAAAGAGAAAGGCGCCTTTGGTTTCAATGCTGCAACCGGCGAATATGTCGATCTGGTTGAAGCTGGAATTATTGACCCGACCAAGGTTACCCGGACAGCTCTGCAGAATGCCTGCAGTATTGCCGGCTTGATGATCACCACGGAAGCTATTATCGTTGATAAACCGGAACCGGCTGGTGCCGGTGGCGGTATGCCGGCAGGTATGCCTGGTGGTATGGGCGGCATGGGTGGTATGGGCGGAATGATGTAAGCTGATTTACATCTGCTTGTAAAGTTCGCTATCACCTTAGATTGTGAAACCAAAGCCCCGCTGACAGATTCTTTCTCTGTCAGCGGGGCTTTTTTGTTTATGATTTTTGGCTGTGGTTGTTGTCAGGCAGTTGAACAAGCAGTGTTAATAATTTATCGCTTTTTTCTTGAAAAATTGTTATGATGATATCTTAGTTGTTCAATCAGGAATTAAGAAAATCAATTTCAATTATTGGAGGGAATAAAAAATGATGGGAACACATAAATATCTTTTGATGATAATTGTAATCTTATTTGCACTCAGCATAGGTGCCAGCTCTAACGCGGGACTGAAGTTCTGGGAAAAAGAGAAGACCGAGACTGAAAAACAACAAGAACTTAAGCAGGAAAAAATTGACGTCAAAGCGGAAAAAGCCGAAGTTTTACAAATGACAAAGGAGACCTTGAATCGTCTATACAAATTACAGCCGGCAGCGAGAAAGGCGATTGCCAAGTCTGCAGGTTATGCCGTTTTCAGTAATTTTGGCATGAAATTATTTACTGTCGGCAGCGGCACCGGTGAAGGTATTGCTTTCAATAATGCCAAGAAAAGCATTACTTATATGAAGATGGTCGAACTCCAGGCCGGTCTTGGCTTTGGGATAAAAAAATTCCGGCTGATCTGGGTATTCGAAAAACAATCAAACTTAAATGACTTTATTAACTCAGGGTGGGAATTTAGCGGGCAAGCCTCAGCTGCCGCTACAACGGGCGGTCAAGGCGCTTATATTACCGGCGCAATGTCAGTATCCCCCGGGGTTTGGCTGTATCAGTTGCTCGACGATGGTCT
>JAGGTT010000201.1 GCA_021163565.1 Candidatus Tharpella sp. | reverse complement strand
GCATCAGTGCCGCCCTCTATCTGAAATTCAACCAGCTCTCTTAAAGCGGTTTCGTCAACTGCGCCATTCTTAAACGGGGTAACTATCGCTACCATTGCTCCAGCAAACATCACTAACTCCTTAATCTGTCACATGTTCCAAGAAATCCCGGTCGAGAACTCCTCTATATACGATTAGGGCAACCCCTTCAAGGAAAACTTCAACGAAGGTTTCACCCTCTTTTTTATAGTAAATTGTCAAACTTGCACCTGACTTGGTAATCACCTTTGTCGGTGATACGACCAAGCCCTGCGCGTGAGCGATCAGGGCCGCCGCCACAGCACCGGTGCCGCAGGCCAAAGTTTCACCTTCAACCCCGCGTTCATAGGTTCGGATCGACAGAGTGGACTCGTCTTCAATTTTGACAAAATTGGCATTACTCCCGGCCGGGGCAAATGCCTGATGGTAACGGATTTTAGCTCCGCGCTCATTGACGTCAACCAGATCGAGATCATCCTCAACCATGATCACCGCATGCGGTACCCCGGTGTTAATAAAATCAACCTTCTCGAGGGCGCCATCGCAATCGAGTTCCAGCCGCTGCCGGTCGCAGGGTCTGCTCATCTCCAATTTGACCTGATCACCATCAACCCGGGCCCGGATCGGACCGGCCAGGGTAGTAAAAACCATGTCACTACTGGTAATTCGCTTAAGAAAGGCAAAACGGGCCGCGCAGCGGCCGCCGTTACCGCACATCTCAGCTTCCGAGCCGTCAGCGTTATAAAAACGCCAGAGAAAATCGGCATAAGGATCATCCTCGATCAGAATCAAGCCATCGGCCCCGATCCCGGTCGCCCGACGACACAGTTTCGCCACCAGTGCAGCCCGATTTTCTTCCGGAAAAATTGGTTTCCGATTATCGATAAGTATAAAATCATTACCGCTACCCTGCATCTTCCAGAAAGATATCTCATCATGTATCGACAATGCTCAGATCCTCCAGACTCCCTGCTTGCGCAGTCTCAAAATTTTATCCCGTACCTCTCCGCACAGAGCGCGGACATAATCGCTGCTGTAATCGGGATAACTCCAACGTAAAGGAATATATTGACCACACTCATAAACCAACGTCAGGTCAGCATAAATTCCCTCTCCCAGATAGGGCCGATGCGGCACCGCCTTGGTTGAGGCTAGAATCAGGTGCTCCAGCGCCAGATAACCAGGATCGAGGTTGACCCGGCGGCCCCCGGCGACCGCATATTCCCTCTCGAGACGGTCACAGATCTGTTTCGCCGCCACCAGCTCCTGCCGCGCCAGCGGCTCGGCAAAGAAAAATATATAGCGCCCGAGATCCTCTCCCATCTCTCTGGTGTAGTATTGTGAATGGGAAAACGAGATCCAGAAAGAGCTCAAATCGATCGGCCCGAATTCAGCTTCCAGGCGATCCGCCAGGGCCAGAGCCAACTCTTCATTCCCGGACAAAACACTGACCAGCAGTGCCCCGGGTTCGGGCTCATGATATTCCAGACCGGGACGCATTTATTGTAAACGTTTAAAATAAGCGATTATTTCTCGCGCGTCCGCAGTCGCAGTGCCGGTTTTTCCGACTACCACTCCGGCCGCCAGGTTGGCCACCTGAGCCGCCTCTTCGAGTGTGACCTCAGCCATTGAAGCCGCCAGCGTCAATACTGAAATCACCGTATCTCCGGCTCCGGTTACATCAAAAACTTCACGGGCCTGAGTCGGCAACAACAGTGGTGGCCGCTTTTTCGGGAAGATCGCCATTCCCTCTTCACCTCGGGTGATAACCACCGACTGACTCCGGAAACGTTCCTTAATCCTGGCCCCGGCCGCCAGCAGAGAATCATCGGTTACGATAAAACCGCAGGCCTGCCCGGCTTCATCAGCATTAGGAGTCACCAAGTCAACATCGTGATAGAGCTCATAATTCGCCACTTTGGGATCAAGAGCCAGAAAAAGATCGCGCCGGCGGGTTTCGGCCACCAGCAGATCGAAAAGTTCCTCTTCCACCACCCCTTTGCCGTAATCCGAGATAATCACACCATCGACAATATCCAGGGCCGTAATTATCGCCTTTTTCAATTGCTCCTTAAGCTCATCAGAAAAGGCGACAATCGTCTCCTGATCAAAACGAACCACCTGCTGCCGGTGAGCCACAACCCGGGTTTTAACCGAAGTTTCTCTCTCCGCATCAGCCACCAACCCATCCGTACCACAACCGATCTCAGCAAGTTCCCGGAGCAGAAGCCGACCGTAACCATCATCACCGACCAGCGCCACGATCTCGGGCCGGGCCCCTAAAGCCAGAAGATTACGCACGACATTCGCGGCCCCGCCCGGCAGACTCTCACGCTTGCGGACCGAAACCACCGGGACTGGCGCTTCAGGAGATATTCTCTCAACTACGCCGCGGATAAAACAATCGACCATAACATCGCCGAAGACCAGTACCCGCCGGCCCGACATTGCCGCAAGCAGGCTTTCAAGCCGATCTCGAGAAAGATTTTTGTCACTGTTTTTCATAGATTCTCTATTCTTCGTATCCGAAACGCTGCAACTGTGACGCGTTTCTAGTCCAGTTTTTGGCGACTGAAACATGGAGTTCAAGATAGGCCGGAATGCCGACAAAAGCTTCGATCGCCTGCCGTGATTTGATCCCGATCTGCTTTAATTTAGAACCCCGCCGGCCGATAATTATACCTTTCTGTGAATTCTGCTCAACATAGATTGAAGCGCCGATACTGAGACGTTTCTCGAGGTCTTTGTAATAATCGATCTCAACCGCTACCGAATACGGAATCTCATCCCGAGTCAGGTTGAAGATCTGTTCCCGGATTACCTCCTGAACCCAGAATCTTTCGCTCATTTCGGTCTGCACATCATCCGGGAAATAAGCCGGATGCAACGGCATTTTCTCTTCCATCGCCCGACTTAAAGCCGCAACCCCGACTCCGTCCCGAGCGGCCATAAAATGGACTGTTGCAGGATCAAGAGCAAACTCGCCCATGAGTTCCAGATACATCGGCAACGCCTGCAGTGCGACCCCATCCCGCGCCGGCAGCAGATCAATCTTATTGATCGCAACCAGAAAAGGGATGTTATCGCTTAATGCCTGAGTCAGAATCTCACGTTCACCCGGGCGCATTCGACTCAATGAAGCCTCCAGAATAATCAGCGCCAGATCAGAGTCGCGCCAGGCACTCTTGGAAATCTCAACCAAGGCTTCATTCAACTTGCCCCGAGGCGTATGCAGACCCGGTGTATCAACCAGAATAAGCTGACTGCCGGGAAAATTTTTAATCCCGACAATCCGGTTGCGGGTGGTCTGCGGCTTGTCGGTGACAATCGCGATCTTCTCATCCAGAATATTATTAAGCAGGGTTGACTTTCCGACATTTGGGCGACCGATAAGAGCAACAAAACCACTACGAAATTCAGTCATTTAATTTTTCCACGCCTCCTTAAATTCCGGAAAAATACCTGGAGCAGGGCCGCCGATTCGTTGGCGAGAACTCCGCTGCTGACCGGAAAAGTATGATTTAAACGATGATCTTCCGCCAATTCATAAAGGGTTGTAAGTGCCCCTCCCTTAGGATCGGGACAACCGTAGACCACGCGGCCGATACGAGCCTGTAAAAGAGCCCCGGCACACATAATACAGGGCTCCAACGTAACGTAGAGGGTTACATCCTGAAGTCGCCAGTCACCAAGTTTAAGACTCGCCGCGTGAATCACCTCGATCTCGGCATGCGATAAGGCCAGGCTCTTCTCCTCCTTCCGGTTGCGCCCTCGGGCGATCACCTCTCCGGCCCGAACCGCTACCGCTCCAACCGGAATTTCGTCCGCCATCCAGGCCAACCGGGCTTCATCCAGCGCCAGAGACATATAGAGATGATCAAGCATTTACAGAACAATAAAAATTCATGGTTGACGACCACTCTTAACATAGGGTAATGGTTG
>JAGGTT010000229.1 GCA_021163565.1 Candidatus Tharpella sp. | reverse complement strand
TTGGCACGTTGTGCCATTTTGACGGCATCGCCAAAGGAGACGGCTCGATCAGGGCGGTTGGCGGGATAGATTTTGCCGTCGCCGCAACGCAGATCATGAATAACGTTAAGATCAAATTTCAGGGAGACCATTTTGAAAAGTTCTTCCTTGATCTCCTGGGCGGCTTTGCGCACGGCGTTGCCGGCCATCAATGTAACCCGGCTGCCCCAAGTACCGAGATCGGCCTGTGGGGTAACGGCGGTGTCGGCTGCAGTCAGACGGATATCGGTGACCTTTAGCCCGAGTTCTTCAGCTAATATCTGGCGTAAAACCGTATCGCAGCCCTGGCCGATATCGGAAGCCATGGTCATCAGATGGACGGTGCCGTCTTCAAAAGCGCGAACTTCCGCCCGGGTAAAATTATAGCGGGTATTAAACCAGTTAAAAACACCGCCGGAGATAAAACTGTAACAACCAATGCCAAGGCCCTGGCCCGGTTTCAGGTTTTTGCGTTTTTCACGCCAGTCGGTCATCTCTGCGACTTTCAGGAGCGATTCTTTAAAACCGCAGCTGGAAATCGTGGCAACGCCGGGGATTTCATCGCCGCTCTCCATCGCGTTCATGTAACGGATGTCGATCGGGTCAATGCCGAGTTTTTCGGCCGCCATATTCATCTGGGTTTCGGCGACAAACAGTGCCTGGGGGGCGCCGAAACCGCGCATTGCCCCCGCCGGCGGTTTGTTGGTATAAACATGGGCGCCGTAGTAGCGGTAGTTGGGATAGTTATAGAGCATGGCGCCAAAGTTACCGCATAAAAAACAGGCGGTCGGCCCCATACTGTTATAAGCACCGCCGTCTAAGTGAACGATGAACTCCTTGCCTAAGATCATACCCTCTTTACTGAAAGCGATTTTGGAGTGGATATTCATCGGATGGCGGCGGCGGCCGGCAGCAAATTCTTCCTCCCGAGTCAGGGTGAATTTTACCGGGCGCCCTATTTTACGGGCGATGAAAGCGGCGCAGAATTCCCAGGGTCGCATCTCCATTTTGCCGCCGAAACCACCGCCGACAAAAGGTTTGATGACGCGGATATCATTTTCCCGCATCTCCATGGTCGAGGCCAGCAGACACTGAACAAAGTAGGGAGTCTGAGTTGAAGTCCAGATCGTCAGGCGGCCGTCATGATCATACTCGGCGATACAGGAACAGGGTTCCATGTAGGCGTGACTTACGGCATGAACCGTAAAGTGATCGTCTAAAATCAGATCAGCTTCGGCAAAGGCTTTGTCGATATCACCATATTCGATCTTGCGGTCGAGGCTGATATTGGGAACATCTTGTTTGTATTCATCGTGGATTACCGGGCCGCCATCAGCCAAAGATTCTTCGACTGAATAGGCTCCGGGAAGTTCTTCATACTCAACCTTGATCAGCCTGATCGCATCTTCCGCAGTCCCTTTGTCAAGGGCTGCGACGGCCGCGACTTCATCTCCGATAAAACGTACCGTGTCAATCGCTAAAGCAAACTCATCCTGACTTTCCGGTACCAAACGCCAGTTGCCGTATTTAATTTTGGGAATATCCTGACCGGTGATAACGCATTTAACTCCGGGCAGGGCTTCCGCCGCACTGGTGTCAATACTTTTGATTCGGGCGTGGGCTACGGGTGAGCGCAGGAGCTTGCCGTGGAGCATGCCCGGGAGAGATATATCGTCAGCATACTGCGCGGCTCCAACCGCTTTGATGCGGGCATCCGAGCGAGGAAGGCTTTTACCGACAACCGAGAAATTTTGATCTGAACTCATAGGAATAATCCTCAATTCTTCTTGCTGTATATGAAAAGTTAAATAGTGATCATATATGTAACGTTGTAAAATTTATGCTGCCGCCAATCCTGCGGCTTCATTCAGGGCCCTGGTGGTTAGAACTTCGACCATCAGTTTCCGGTATTCACGGGTTGCGCGGACATCGGATATCGGTGAAGCATCCGCCGCCGCCAGACGACCGGCTTCGGCTAAAGTTTCATCGTTAATCTCTTTTCCGAGAAGGTAGGTTTCAGCCTTTGCGCCCCGCAGCGGGGTCGGGCCGACAGCCCCCATGGAGATGCGCACGGCGCTGCACTTTTTCGCGTTGTCAAGGGTAACCAGAGCGCCGATATTGACCGCGGCGATATCAACCTTGGAGCGAGCTGAGATTTTCTGGTAGCTGGTGCCAGTGGCAGATGCCGTTGCCGGAATCCGGATGGCGGTGGCAATCTCATCGGCTTCCAGGGCGCTGCGGCCGGGGCCGAGAAAGAATTCATCAATCGGAATTTCCCGCTCTTTTTTGCCGTTAGAGGCGATGATCACGGCGTTCATTGCGACCAGCGTCGGAATGTTATCGGCCGACGGTGAGGCGTTGCAGATATTGCCCATAACCGTGCCCATGTTACGAATCTGGACGGTTGCAGTCGCGTGTGCAGCCCGGGCCAGCATCGGCGCATGTTCGAGTACGTCGGGATCTATTTCAACATCCCGCAAAAGGGCGAGAGCGCCGATCGTGAGCCCGGCTTTAGCATCGTAGCTGATTTTATCAAGCCCGGGAATTTTTTTGATACCCATCAAATAATCTGGTTTAACCGCGCGATGTGAAAGGCGGACAATCATATCGGTACCGCCGGCTTTAATCTTGATCTTGCCCTGATGCTCTCTGAGCAAATCACAGGCTTCTTCTAAACTGGTCGGTGCCAGGTAGGTAA
>JAGGTT010000197.1 GCA_021163565.1 Candidatus Tharpella sp. | reverse complement strand
TCGGCCTTCGCCTTTTTCCAGAGCCAGCCTTTGGCTTTCAGTTTGCCCTCCTGATACTCAAGTTCCATGTCACTGATCGCTTTTTTCAAAAAAACCTTGTCGGTTATTTTACTTTTAATCTTGGTGAAGTGTGACATAGCATTCTCCGTTAGCTTAAAATTGATTGTAAGATGTTGTAGATATCACGGTTTTTCTATGATTCACTGTTGGCTTTGCGGGTTCTCTGCGCGGCCCAGGCTTTCAAAGCGTCAATCTTTTCACTCATCAGGCGTGAAATCGGAATGATCTCATTGACGCTGGCAAGGATATCGGCTTCGGTGAACTCACGCTGATTGTCATCGAAAGCATTAAACATGGCATCATAAATGATCTGTTCAATTTCAGCGCCGCTGTAGTCCGTGGTTGCATCTGCGAGTTTGTTGAGATCGAAATGCCGGATTACCGGCCGCACCTTTTCGAGTAGAACCTTAAATATGGCTTGGCGTTCTGAATTTGAAGGGAGATCGACAAAGAAAATTTCATCAAAACGGCCCTTGCGCATCAGTTCCGGCGGGAGCTGGGCAACATCATTACCGGTGGCGATAATAAAAACCGGTTTGGTTTTTTCCTGCATCCAAGTAAGAAATGTACCTAAGATTCGGGCTGAAGTACCACCGTCACCGGCTGAACCAGAACTGCCGGCGAAAGCTTTTTCGAGTTCGTCAATCCAGAGAATACAGGGAGATATTGTTTCGGCCAGATTTATTGCCTGGCGCAGGTTCTGTTCTGATTCACCCAGAAGACTGCCGAAAACTTTTCCTAGATCCATTCGTAAAAGAGGTAGTTTCCAGAGTCCGGCCGTAGCTTTGGCGGCGAGACTCTTGCCGGTTCCCTGAATCCCGATGATCAGAATTCCTTTGGGTGAAGGAAGGCCGTAATCTTTGGCTTTGTGGGTGAAGACCTGACTGCGTTTACGGAGCCAGGTCTTGAGGTTTTCCAAACCACCGATATCGTTGAGACTCTCATGTACCGGAAAAAATTCAAGAATCTCTCCCTTCTTGATGATACCCCGCTTTTCCTGAAGTATAATCTCAATGGCGCGTTCGTCAATAGACCTGTTGGTAATGATGATTTTGGAGAAAAGATTCTTGATATTGACCATCGACAGTCCCAGGGTTGACTCAATGATCTTCTCTTTGAGCTGCGGTGTCGGCGGTTTGCCCTGAGCCGCACTGATAACTATACTGTCGAGTTCTTTTTCAATCTCCAGATAACCCGGAAGTTCGAGCTCAAGCTGGCAGATATCCTCGCGTAATTCAATCGGCAGAGTTGGAGTGGGACTGGTCAGAACAATGGTCTTCTTGGTAAACTGGAGATCATGGTTGAGGTTCCTAAGTGATCTTAAAATGATGCTTTCCCGATAATGGAGGTGAAAATCACGTAGGATAAAGATTGCGTTATCTTTGAATTTCTTGATCTCCTGCAGGCAGGTTACGGGGTCGGCTCGATCCCGGTTTTTAATCCCGCCGAGGTCTCCTTTTAAGGGACTGAAGCCGTCTCCCAGATCCCAGAGGATGATATTTTTATCTTTGAAAAGTGCCGATTCACTTAACATGGAGAGAAAGCGTTCCTCTTCGTAGGTGATGACGTTGATCAGAGAATGGTTACTGCGAATGGTTGTATTGAGATGCTCAAGAAAACTCATGATTACCCTCTTTCGTTAATTAACCACACAAATTGAAAGACATAGCTTCGCTCTGCTCGGATAAATCCTGATTCCCGGTTGAAATTAAGAGTTGTTTCTCAGCCTCCCGCTCTAGTCCCCAGACGCAGATTTCACCCTTTTCACTGATTCTGATAAATATCTTAGGATTTTTTTTGCCGGCTATTTCACAATCTTTTTTTCTCATTCGAGACGAACCGATTTTCTGCGTTTCCAGATAGTCTGATTACGGCGCAGATCTTTAACCGTAATCAGCAGATCGCGGTTTAAACTGATGTCAAAAACTATTTCCAGGCGCTGTTCATTGTCAAGCACCGGTGGGTCGAGAGGGATAATTTCAGGCCGGGCTTCATTGATGAATGATTGTTGCTCTTCGGCGAGATTTTCCTCCATCATGATGCGGCCGGTATCATCGATAACAATCTCCCGGTCACTGCTGCTTTCAGGTTGATCCATACGAAAGATGTCAAGTTCAACCTCAAGCTGACCGACAAAAAAACCATTGGCAATGATACTGGTTATGCCGTTCTGAGTCGGGTAAGGGGTACCCTTGGGGACAATTATGTCGTAACGGTAGCCATCACCTTTGGCGGTACGGCTGCGCAGAGCATAGTCAGCCTTGATCGTAGACTGCCGGCCTTCTTTTCTCAGGTAGTGCAGGGCCCCGACAGGTATGGCATTGTGGGCTTTGTGGCTTAAAAGTTTGGGCCCGAAAAAGTCTTTCATGATATCATGGTAATATGGGGTTGGCAGTCCCAGGCCGCACCCCAGTACATATTCGATATTATCGTAAGTAACGCCAAAACCTGAGGCCAGATCAAAGAGGTCACGCAGAAGTACTCTAAGCTCATCTCCGTAGCCCTTCTGCTCAAGAATCTGGTAGAGGTCACGCCGTGACAGGGAGAGTTCTATGCCGTCAACCTTTTCGTGATAGTGGGGCTTTACGTTGAGCTTACCCCTTATTTCCCGGGCTTTTTTCATGCCGAGATGGAGTTTGTCGGCAAAATAGTCGTGAATCGCCTTGTCAACGTCAATCCCGCCGTAATTTTTATGCAGACTGCAGATGATGACACTCTGCAGTCGCGGTTCACGGTTGCTTTCAACAATTTTGATCAGGTAAAAATCGATTGTAGTGTAGCCGAATATCAGATAAACCAGGTGCTGGTCAATCTGGTTGGCCAGATCGTAAGCCAGAAGAGCACAGACCGCCTCATCAACAATTTTATAGTTAATCAGTCCGATGCGCAAACAGAACTCTTCAATTGTTGAAGCAAAAAGCTGAAAGTTCAGGGGTTCAACAATGAAAACGATCATTGCCACCTGATCTTTACCGTAGAGGTCGTGGATACGGTCGATAATATTTATCAGAAGATCCGCCGCCGCCTGGAAAGTACTGATTTCCTGGTCGCCGATAATCCTGGGCAGATGCTGGCCTTTGCTGATGTACTGTTTCATGAATCTGAAGGTTGCCGGCGAGCTGGCTTTCTTGTGAGTGAAGACCTCTTGTCCGTAGTAGATGCGATCCTCATAGCAGACCATAGCTGGAACCAGGGGCAGAGTTTCCGTCCCCTGAGGAGTTTTTATCTCAACATTGGTCGAAATATCTCCCAGATCAACAGATTCGATTTTACCGCTATCTTCATCTTGACAGTAGATCTGCAGGTTGACGTTGTTGAAGAATATGGAGATGGTTTTTGCCATAGGATCTTTTGCGCCTACTCAAACAGTTTGGGTGATTTGTCAGTTGCCAATTTTCCTGACTTTAAGAATCCTCAGTTCACGAGTCTGAGAAGCTTCATTGAATACCAGCAGTTCCCGGCTGTTGCGGGTGATGTGATTGATGCGTTTAAGTATCCGGTCACGCAAGGTGGAAAAGTGAATATGTCCGCGAATAGCATCTATAATCTGGGCTAAGAAAGGCAGGCTGGTGGTATTGTCAAGCTCGCCTTCAGTGTCGAGCAGCCGATTGATGATGGCGATAATTGCCTCTCTGAAAAAACCGCTGTAGCACCGTGTACGATGTACTACTAGCGCAAAACAATCACTGCCGTCAACCTCGATTTCAGAGAGCAGGTGCATGGTCAGAAATAGAGGAAAATCTCGCGGGTCTGCTTCCAGCTTATCGGTATTTGCATGGCTTGAACTCAACATCAGCTCGATTAGTTCCGCTGGCTGTTGCTGTAGAATTTTGCTAAGGTTATGAAATGTTGGGATCTTTGCCGTAATCACCCGGACAATGATATTTTTTAAAACCAGGTTGACGATTTCGGGATGTTGCTCCAGAAATTCAGCTAAAGCGTCATCAACCTTTTTCAGATCCTGACCCTTAGTCAGGCGTTCTTTGATTGTTAACTCCCGTTTTTCACTGCGTTCTTTAAGCAGAGCCAGAAGAAAATTTATATCGGAACTCTTGAATTGATTGGAAATAAGGTTTAACATGCGGTACGAAAAACCCCAGTCGATATCTTTTATGAGTGACAACAGCTTACGGCGAATTTCGTAACGGTTCGCGTAGCGGCACATGAAGAGGGCGATTTCACGGTGATGCGGTTCAAGGACGGGACTTTTGCTGCCTTGGAGAATGTCGGCCCATTTGTCGCTAAAGTCGAGTGCCGCCAGAGCATGCAGAATTTGTGGGTAGAGTTCAATCTTTTCGGACCACTGGCTTAATGAGTTGGCGATCATACGGGTCT
>JAGGTT010000231.1 GCA_021163565.1 Candidatus Tharpella sp. | reverse complement strand
GACACCCTTAAAGGCCGACCGAAAAAATCTATTTCTCATGAAGGAGGTCAACAATCTTGTTGACTTGGAGGAGAAAGTTTGTTAAGGCTAACCTCAGTAGTCATTGTAAACTTATAAAATATCAGTTTTATGGATGATATGGTAATAACGAATGCCTAAAGCAGGATTTATGAATCGCGGTTGTCGCCGGGTCGCAGGCTCAGGCCGAGGCTATGGATGTCGGCATCAGTTGCCGCTGGTCGGTGAGCAACCGCTGGCTGAAGCCGGTTGCGGCCGCCGCCTTGAAGTCTGCCGGGTTGATGGCGGCCGGCGTGTCTGTGGCCGGCTGGCAGCGCTGGGAATTTACCCGGGCCAGAAAGTTGAACTGGTTTGCGCCGCAGACAGCTCCCGTTGTTTGGTGCGACTTAACGGTTCAACTGTTAGTTTAGGTGATGGAGCTGCAGAAAAAATTCTGGTTCGAGCGGCATAAAATTTAATATCTATTCAAAGAAGACCATATTATCTTCTCTTTTCCCTTTACGACCATTCGGGTTGGATTCGTAAAGGGGATTTTTTTTCCACAACAGTTAGTTGAGGCTAATTTGATTGTTTGGATTTTGACGTTGAATATCTAATGCGGGCTCGATGCTCGCAACCCAAAAGTTACCTGTTTTCGTCCGCAAATAAGTAATCTGTAAGGTACTAAAGGATCTATAAATGAAGACAATTTCTTTACGGCACATGGCCAAAAATCAGCGGGGTACAATCACGGCGGTTAAAGTGGCCGGTGATTTAGGCCGCAGAATTCGTGATATGGGGTTGGTGAGTGGAACTGAAATTACGATTCGGGGCCGGGCTCCCTTGAATGACCCGGTGGCATTGCGTATTCGTGGCAATATCCTGACGTTACGCAATAATGAAGCTGATTATATCGAGGTTGAGATCGATGAGTAAAGCGACTCTGGCTCTGACCGGTAATCCCAATGCCGGTAAAACCACACTTTTTAATGCTCTCACCGGTGCCCGTCAGCATGTTGGGAACT
This sequence comes from Candidatus Tharpella sp., assembly GCA_021163565.1. Taxonomy (GTDB): domain Bacteria; phylum Desulfobacterota; class Anaeroferrophillalia; order Anaeroferrophillales; family Tharpellaceae; genus Tharpella. The sequence goes on along the minus strand of JAGGTT010000231.1, from coordinate 1,681 downwards.
ATCCCGGAGTTACGGTTGAACGGAAGGAGGGTGATTATAAAAAAGATGGTTTCGAGGCTGTAATCATTGATCTGCCCGGTACTTACTCTTTAACCGCGTACTCTGAAGAGGAGGTGGTGGCACGGAATTTTATTGCCGATGAAAAACCGGCGGTCGTCATAAATATTATCGATGCCGCAAATCTGGAACGAAATCTTTATCTTACCTGTCAACTCCTGGAGCTTAAAATTCCGCTGGTGGTGGCTTTGAATATGGTTGATGTCGCCAAGGATCGGGGGATGGACATTGATGTTGAAAAGCTGGCTCTGTTTCTCGGTGTGCCGGTGTTACCGATAGTTGCCCGTTCGGGTCAAGGGGTTGACGATCTGATGCGGGCAGCCAGAGATATGGTGGCGGGGCGAATTGCGCCGCCGGATATGACCAAATTGAAAATATCCTACGGTGAAGATATCGACCAGGTTCTGCTGTTGATGACCGATATGATCCGGGAAAAGAATCTCCTGGATAAAAAATATCCTTCCCGCTGGATTGCGGTAAAAATAGTTGAAAATGATGAGATCCTGATTAAGGAGGTTGTCGCCGCTGATCCTGATTTAGCTGAGCGGCTGTTGCGGGAAGCGGAAAAAGTGGCCGATCATCTTCTCAAAACCTTTGACACCTATCCTGAAGCCCTGATTGCCGATCATCGTTACGGGTTTATCAAAGGGATTCTAAAACGCGGCATTATCACGCACCATTACGACGAAAACCGACTCTACACTTCAGACCATATCGACAAAGTGCTGACCCATCGTTTTGCCGGGCCGTTGATTATGCTGGCGGTTCTTTTTTCAATTTATCAGATTACTTTTTCCCTGAGTGCTTTGCCGGTTTCCGGTGTCGAGGCGGTTTTCAACTGGCTCGCCGGTATGGTTGACAGCCTTCTCGCCGATGGCCCCTTGAAATCAATGCTGATCTCCGGGGTTATCAATGGAGTCGGTGGTGTTCTCGGATTTGTACCGCTGATTATGCTGATGTTTTTTTGCATCGCTATTCTTGAAGATTCCGGCTATCTGGCCCGGGTCGCTTTCATGATGGACCGTGTCTTCAGGATGTTCGGTCTGCATGGCAGTTCAGTAATGGCTTTTATTGTCTCCGGTGGTATCGCCGGCGGCTGTGCGGTTCCCGGGGTCATGGCGACCAGAACCCTGCGTTCGCCAAAAGAGAGAATGGCGACTCTGTTAACTGTTCCATTTATGAACTGCGGGGCTAAGCTGCCGATTATGGCATTGTTGATCGGAGCCTTTTTTGCCCAGCACCAGGCTCTCTATATGTTTGCTTTTACACTTTTGAGCTGGATTGTTGCCCTGCTTGCGGCTAAAGTGTTGCGGATGACAGTTTTACGGGGTGCTCCGACTCCTTTTGTCATGGAACTGCCGCCATATCGTTTTCCCACCTTCAAAGGATTAATGATTCATACCTGGGAGCGCTCCTGGCAATATATCAAGAAAGCCGGAACCGTGATTCTGTTGATCTCGATTGTTTTGTGGGCGATGATGACCTATCCCGGTTTAAGCCCTGAGAAGAAAGACGCATTTGTCAAAGAGAGAGCCCGGGTCGAGGTTCTTCATGAGTCCGGGAGTGAAGCTTCGAAAAAACTGCTTTTAGAAATTGATAACCAGGAGAAAGCTCTGACTCTACG
>JAGGTT010000294.1 GCA_021163565.1 Candidatus Tharpella sp. | reverse complement strand
GGTTTAAGAGCTGGCATTCATCAATCCGGGTCAGGGCCAGGGGGTGTTTGATGAAGCCGATGAAGGATATCTGCGAGAAGAGTTCTATAGATCCGGGAAAGCGGCGGCGACTCCGTTTCGCTCCTTTAGCGATACAGCTGATTTTGCCGCGGCTGGCTGAAAACAGAGTAATAATGATATCGCTTTCGCCGTAATCGGTTTTATTTATAATAAAAGCTTTGTCTTTGACTCGAGGCATCTTTTCACTAAATCCTAAAAAAAGTGCTTGAGAAAAAGAGTGGCGGTTGTCATGTAAATCAGGATACCGATAATGTCATTGCTGGTAGAGACGAAAGGGCCGGATGCGATGGCCGGGTCGATATCGAGTTTCTGGAAGAATATCGGAGCGAAAGCACCCATGGTTGCGGCTACAGTCATTGAAACTGACATAGCCAAGGCAACAACGACTCCGATCATCGGTTCATGGTGCCAGATCAGAGCGATAATACCGACCGATAAACCGCAGATTATGCCCATCAAGATTCCGATTCGGGCCTCACGCCAGATGACTTTGGCAATGGTATCCATGGTTACCCGTCCGGTGGCCAGACCGCGAACTATAATCAGAGACGACTGGGTGCCGACATTACCGCCCATGCCGGTAATGACCGGCACAAAGGTGATCAGTGCGATAGTGGTCTCCAGGGTGGCCTTAAAGAGCCACATCAAATAGCCGGTAATAATGCCGCCGAGAAGAGTGATCAGGAGCCAGGGCAGGCGGATGCGGGCGATTTTAAAGATATTGTCGGCGTAGACAATCTCTTCTGAATCAGAACCGGCCATGCGGAAGATATCTTCGGTTGCCTCTTCCCGGATAACATCGATGATATCATCGACGGTGATGATACCGACCAGAATATCAGAATCATCGACAACCGGGATAGCCAGAATATTGTAACGCTCAACCTGCTGGGCGACCAGTTCCTGGTCGGTGTGGACATCAACCTTAACGACATTGGTGTTGATGATATCTTTAAGCTGAGTTTCAGGTTGAGAGAGAATGAGTTTGCGCAGAGAAACGATACCTGTGAGACGGCCTAAAGGGTCGGTAACGTAGATGTAGAAAACGGTTTCCGCCTCTTCACCCCGGCGGTGGATGATGTCAATCGCTTCGGTTGCGGTTGTTGCATCCCGCAGAGCGAAGAAATCAGTGGTCATAATCCGGCCGGCACTGTCTTCAGGATAACTTAACAGGGTCTCAATATCCTGGGATTCAACCGTGCCGAGCTGGTCGAGAAGATTCCGGGCGAACTCTTCCGGCAGCTGGGATATCAGCTCGGTCCGGTCATCATCCGGCATCTCTTTGAAAATCGAGACTATCTTGGCTTCCGGCAGGGACTGAACCAGGGGCAGAGCAATCTCTATATCGAGTTCACTTAAGGTCTTGCCGGCTTTTTCCAGATCACTGATCTGTTCAAAGAAAACCAGGCGCATTTCCTCATCAAACTCACGCATTACGAGCGAGATGTCAGCCGGGTAGAGCTTGGCCAGGACATTCTGGATATTATGCCAGGCTTCACGCTGCAGTAGCCGGCGGATAGTTCCGGCCATCAGGTTCTGTCGGTTGGGAGTTTTATGCATCGGTATTCGCTTGAATTCTAGAGAGTGAGTGACAGGCTTTAATCTATTTTATTTTAAGTCCGCTCTCATCTAGCAGAAAAACCGTTTCAAGACAAGTTTTACTGTTGGGTGTTTATGGATTTGGTCAGGTTTAGCAGGGTTTCGATATCGATATGGGCCGCGAGTCGATTCCAATCGGAAAAATCCGGCCGCAGACCGGCTGTATAGGGTAGCTCTCCCAGGATGGTTACCGGGTCAAATTCAGTGAGCTGGGAAGTGAAGGTTGCTTCAGCAATATCCGGATTTGAGGCCGTATGGTTGGCGATAACCCCAAGAATCTCTATGCCCTCCCGGCGCAGACGGTCGAGAGTCAGCAGGGTATGATTGACGCTGCCTAAAGCGGTGCGGCAGACGACCAGCACCGGCAGATTAAGTTCCTTGATCAGGTTTAAGACAAGAAAGTTTTCACAGAGCGGGGCTAAGAGTCCACCCGCTCCCTCGACAATCGTTAAGCGTTGGGGTCGGATCAGTTTTTTGACTGAATTGAGCAGGTTCGTTTTTGTGATTAGAACTCCAGCTCGTCGGGCCGCGAGCAGAGGGGCCAGGGCTTCCGGAAAGGTAAACGGCACAATTTCAGCAAATGATTCAGGCAGGTTGCCGGCTTTTTTTACCAGAGCCGCATCAGATTCTCGGGCCAGGTAATCATCGCTTAAGATGCCGCTCTCCATCGGTTTGATGTAGCCGAAATCAATCTGCCGCTGCTTCAAAGCATAAGCTATGGTCGCGGCGACAATCGTTTTTCCGACTCCGGTATCGGTGCCGGTTATAAAGAGGCCGTTGCGCAAGGACATTCCTTAAAAATAGTCTTGATTCCCGTTTTTCTGTCCGTTTCAGTCGTTGACAATCTCGAGTTCCGGGAAAAAGTAACTGATTTCAGTGCGGGCGGTCTCGGGAGCGTCAGAACCGTGTACCGCATTTTTTTCGATATCGGTAGCGAAGCGTTTGCGCAGGGTTCCCGCCGCCGCTTCGGCCGGATTGGTAGCTCCCATCAATTCACGGTTTTTGCTGATGGCATTTTCACCGCTCAAAACCATAATCACTGCCGGCCCTGAAATCATGAATTCAGTCAGACTGCCGAAAAAGGGGCGCTCTTTATGGACGGCGTAGAAGCCTTCAGCTTCACGTTTGCTCAGGTGAATCATTTTCAGGGCCGCAATCTTCAGTCCGTTTTCAGCAAAACAGTCGATAATCTGGCCGATAACACCTTTGGCGACCGCGTCGGGTTTGATGATGGATAGAGTTCTTTCAGTCATGGTTTGTCTCTCCTAAGAAGTATAATTGATTGGTTCAGGATTGATCCTTAGTCGTCATCCTGGATTCCGGGCTTTTAAAAACCGGGGCTGATTTACGTTATTGGCCCGGCTTTGTCAATCTTTTATTGCGATCTGTTTTCCGTGGTCGATTTTGTCCACCTAAATAGATTATAATTTTCTAAAGGGAGTTGATTTAAGGTCTATCCCCTTTACTTTTTGTCAGGCTTTGATTAGTTTACTTCCATGATGACGGAATTAAACGGTTTTAAGTCGTGAACTGTGGAGGTTTTTGATATGAAAGTATTGGTTGTTGAAGATGAACAGAAAGTCGCCAATTTCCTTCAGAAAGGGCTGCGAGAGGAACAGTTTGTTGTTGATGTTGCTTACGATGGCCTTGAGGGTGAAGCCATGGCGTTGGAGAATGAGTACGATCTGATTCTGCTGGATGTGATGTTGCCCGGCAAGGATGGGGTCGCCATTCTTGAAACCCTGCGAGCTCGTAAAATAGAGGTTCCGATTATTATGTTGACGGCCAAAGATATGGTGGTCGATAAGCTCAAAGGTTTTGAAGCTGGTTGTGATGACTACATTCCGAAACCTTTCTCTTTTGAAGAGTTACTGGCCCGGATCCGGGCAGTTTTGCGCCGCCACAGCGGGGCCGGTACGAATGTCTTGAACTTCGCTGATCTGACTCTCGATTTAATCTCACATAAGGTTATTCGCGGCGGCAAAGAGATTGAGCTGACAGCGAAGGAGTATTCCCTGATGGAATACCTGATGCGTAATCCGAACCGGGTTTTAACCCGGACGATGATTACCCAGCATGTCTGGGACTATAACTTTGACAGTTTTACCAATGTCATTGATGTCTATGTGAACTACCTGCGTAATAAAGTCGATCGCGGATTTCCACAGAAATTAATTCACACTGTACGCGGAGTTGGTTACATTCTCAAAGAGAGCAATAAAAAGTGAGACCGATCGGTATCCGGGGTAAACTGACGGCTTGGTATGTACTGGTGTTCAGTGTGGTTCTGGCCTGTTTTTGTGTCAGTATCTACATAATGATGGAGAGCAAGCTGCGACATTCGGTCGATCGCCGCCTGCAGACCATGGCCGAGTTGATCTCGAAAACTGAACTCTGCGCCGTGCCGAATTTTCTGCCGCCCGATTTTGAACGGCGTCTGAATCGGATTTTCGGCACCCGGCCGGTAGGTAAATTTGTCCGGGTTCTGGATCTTTCCGGTGAGATTGGTTCCCGGACCGATAATCTTGAAGAGGATAAAATTCCGGTCAACAAGGATCTGGTTCGTGAGGTCATCGCCACGGGTGAAATTATATTTGAAACCCAGTATCCTCTGGGCCCGAAAATACCCATTCGTTTTATTAATTATCCGGTCAAAAGATTTAACCAGAATAAGGTGCATGGGGTTGTGCAGGTGGGAACCTCACTGGAATTTGTCCGGGAGTCGATGCGCAATCTGATGATGGTTTTCCTGTTTCTCGGACCGAGCCTGTTGATGGCCGCGGCCCTGGTCGGCTTCTTCCTGGCCGGCAAAGCTTTTAAACCGATTCGTGAAATTGCTCGGACCACCCGTCATATTACAGTCAATAATCTTGATGAACGGATTACCGTACCCGTGGCCCATGACGATATCGGGCAGCTGGCAATCACGATTAACGGGATGCTTGATCGTCTCTCTCTCTCATTTCAAAAAACAGCACAGTTTACCGCAGATGCTTCCCATGAGCTCAGAACTCCACTGACAATTATGCAGGGCGAGCTTGAGATTGCGCTGCGGGGTGAGCGTTCGGTCGAAGAGTATATTGACACCCTCGGCAGCAGCCTGGAAGAGGTTGAACGTATGTCCAGGATTGTCAATGATCTGCTTCTGCTTTCAAAGAGTGATATGGGGCAGGAGTCGATGCGGCACGCTCCGGTTGACCTGGAGATCCTGATTGAGGGTTTGCTGCCGCCTTTCAAATTGATGGCCGAGCAGCAGCAGATAGAATTACGCAGTTCACTGTCTGAAGTGGAGATGGTTTCCGGTGACCAGTTAAAGTTGCGGCAGTTGCTGGTTAATCTCCTGACTAACGCGATTCGTTATACCTCGGCCGGAGGTAGAGTCAACCTGACTTTGAAAAATGTTGAATCCGGAGTTGAGCTTGCGGTAGCAGATACTGGGATCGGAATTCCGGATGCAGATATCCCGCGAATTTTTGATCGCTTTTATCGGGCCGATAAGGCGCGAAGCCGTCAATATGGCGGCAGCGGTTTAGGTTTGAGTATTGTCAAGGCCATAATCAATTCTCATGAGGGGACGATTAAGGTTGACAGTATTGTCGGTGAAGGATCGGTTTTTAAGGTTACTTTGCCGGTTGCGAAAGAGTTGCCCGAAGTGGAAATTAAGGAAAAATAATTTATATTTAATGTGGTTGTAATCTTTATCTGTTATCTTGGGTATTAGAGTAAAGAAACTCCTTTTTCTTTCTTGTTGGCGGCTGATTCCACCTCCTCCTTGTTTGATTTGCTCTTGCAGTAAATTTGGAATCAGTCAGAACACCCCTTGATCGTCAGATTGGTCAAGGGGTGTTTTTCGTTTGCACAGCTGGGAATGAGTGTTTGCCCGCACGGTTGCCCTTCCGCTTGAGGTCACTTACTTGCGATCTCAGGAAGTGTTCTTAGGGTGCAGGCAGTGTGCCCGCGTTAGTTTTGTCGATTAGTTTAATTCTAATAATTTTGATGGAGGTTTTTCACATGATGTTGCGACCCTGTTTCAAATCTAAGTGTATCACCTGGATGTCAATCGTTGTAATAGCCTGTGTTTCAATTTTTCTCTTTTCCAATTTGGTGTCAGCCGCACCGATGCCGCCGACTTTTGCGCCGCTGGTCAGCAAATTGACTCCGGCAGTTGTTAATATTAATACTGAGAAACATGTAAAGTATCGGGGCAGACGTGGTCTCGATGCCCCTGGTCGACCGGGTGGACGAGATCCATTTGAAGAGTTTTTCGGCCATTTCTTCGATCAATACGATCGCTATTCACGCTCACAGCGACCGGTAAAAAGTCTGGGTTCAGGGTTTATCATCAGTGCGGACGGTTATATCCTGACCAATAACCATGTTGTTCAGGATGCAGATGAAATTAAAATAACCTTATCAGATAAAAAGGTCTATAATGCGCGTCTGATCGGCCGGGATGAGAAAACAGATCTGGCCGTGTTAAAGATTGATGCTGATCATGATCTTCCCTTTGTCGAACTTGGTGATTCGAGTAAACTTAAAGTTGGAGACTGGCTGATTGCTATCGGTAATCCGTTTGGTCTGGCGCGTACAGTTACGGCCGGAATCGTTAGTGCCCGGGGACGAGTAATCGGTTCCGGGCCTTACGATGATTTTATTCAGACGGATGCCTCGATTAATCCCGGAAACAGCGGCGGCCCGCTCTTTAACGTGAACGGTGAAGTTGTGGGGATCAATACTGCAATTGTTGCCAGCGGCCAGGGAATTGGTTTTGCAATTCCGGTTAACATGGCCAAAGATCTGCTGCCGCAGCTTAAAACCGGTAAGGTTTCCCGCGGCCGGTTGGGGGTACATATTCAGGATGTGACACCCGAACTGGCAGCATCATTCGGTCTGGATAAAAAACAGGGAGCGGTTATTTCTGAAGTGATTGAAGAGAGTCCGGCGGAGAGAGCCGGTCTCAAGGTCGGTGACATAATTCTGGCAGTTGATGGTAAACCGGTGGCCGAGATGCATATTCTGCCCCGGATGATCGCGGCAAAAAAACCGGGTACGAAAGTTACACTCAAGGTTCTGCGGCTGGGTGAAATGCAACAGGTCAATGTGGTTCTGGATGATCTTGAAGGTGGCAGCGGGACGGAATTTTCCCAATCTGCCGATGATCGTCTTGAAGGGTTGGGACTGACTGTACGTCAACTGACTCCGGAACTTGCCGCCCGGCAGCGTCTGGCCCTTGAACATGGTGTTATTATCAGTCGTCTTGATCCTGACGGCCGGGCCGCTGATGCGGGTCTGCAGGTTGGTGATATTGTTCTGATGGTTAACAATCTTAAAATCAGTACGGTCAAGAATTTTAAACAGGCCCTGCAGGAGGGTAGAAAATTACCCTATCTGCGATTCCTGGTTCAGCGTCAGCAAAACCGTCTTTTTGTGGTTGTTAACCTGGGTAAAAAGTAGGTGTCTGTGACTGAAAGATTCTGGCCTTCTTTAACCTGTCTGCCGAAATCCGGTAGCTCCGTTAGAGCCGCATTGGAAGAGTTGCTTTATGCCGCAGGTTGTACCGGTATATGGGATCATCTGCTCGATGACTGTGGGGCCAAAGCCTGGTCGGCAGAGGATATTAATGATAGTTTTATGGCTTCAGGCGATGCGCTTCTGACGGCATATTTTCCGGCCGAAACTCAGCCGCATCTGGCCGAATTGGCTTTGCAGCTTGAAGCTCTGGACCTAGTTGTGGCAGCACCGCAGCTGGAGCTGGTTCAAGGTGAAGATTGGCTTTATAACTGGCGCCAGAATTTTACCATAACGGAATTGACTGATAATACTCTGGTAGTGCCAACCTGGGAGGAGTTACCTGCGGCCGAGACTCGTCTGGGTCTGCGTATCTATCCCGGTCAGGGGTTCGGCACCGGAACCCATGAAACCACACGTCTGGCTGCGGTTTTTCTAGAGCAGGAACTGGGACGGACCTTAAAACCGGCAACTCTTCTTGATGTTGGTACCGGCAGCGGAATTCTGGCAATATTAGCAGCGAAAAGAGGGGCTGAGCGGGTTCTGGCTCTCGACCTTGATGCCGATGCCCTGGTTAATGCCCGGGAGAACT
>JAGGTT010000007.1 GCA_021163565.1 Candidatus Tharpella sp. | reverse complement strand
TGTTTTACAGCCATTTTTGATATCAACTATTTTGATTTTCGTCCAAAACCGGATATTAAAATCTATCAGGAACTCTTAGATGATATAGAGGCTCGGGCCGAAGAAGGAGTGATGATTGATGATATGGCGGTTAATTTGAAGCCGGCGGTCGAGCTTGGCCTGGCAACCATTCTCTTTGATCCGGCGGCCGCAGGTCACAACCAGCCTTCAAGCGAAAACCGACCGCTGACATCACTGCTTAATCTGCCGCAGGTTCTGGAAGAAATCAGGTCCGAGACGGAGGCATAGACAGCTATTTTTTCGCTATTAAAATTTGACAGCGGGCAACCGGATCGATCCGTTCCAAATCATCTATTGAGATTATTTCAAGTCCTGCGCAGTTTGCCGCTGTACTAAACTCAGCAGCACTCAGAGCCCCGCCTATATTCCAGAGCCAGTTGTCAATTTCGTCCGAGAAACCCGGCGGCAGACTTTCTGTCAGCAGAAAATCATAGATCAAAATCCGGCCATTATTATTTAAAAGTCCGGCAAGTGTTTGGAAAAGTCTGGTTTTATTGTGGATCAGATTGAACGAGCCGTTCATCAAAATAAGATCGACAAAGTTAAGATCGTACTTGTTAAGTTGGTTTAGATCAGCTTCAAACAGTGTAATTATGGTGGTTTGCTCAGGAAAATTGAGCCGTTTTCGTCCCTTATCAAGCAGTCCTGAGCTTGCATCGATGCCGTATATATGTTCAAGTTGAGGCAACAGTTGGACACAGAGAAAAAGATCCAGGGCGGCGCCGCAGCCGAGATCAAGAATGGTCTTGGGATCCAGCTCGATAATTTTTGTCAGCGGATTTGCCAGCGGAAAGGCGTGATCAAAACTTTCCGGTGGCAGAGACTCCAGCAGTGAAACCGGATAACCGAGTTTTTTCAACAAAGTTAAGCCGCGATCAATCGCCACCGGTTTTAAAAGTCCGGATTCACACTTCGAAATCTGATTATACATCTGCCGTAGAGTCCGGCTCAGTCTTGCGGAAAACTCATCCATTACAGTGAATATTTATCCCCTTTAATGGCGGCCAGGACAAAATAGATAACTCCGGCGCAGACAATAATAATCGGTCCGCTGGAAAGGTTGGCACTGTAGCTTAAAGCGATACCGCCGACAATCGCGATCGCAGAAAATATTACCGCCAGCAGCATCATGCCGGAAAGGGTGCGGGCATAGAGACCAGCGGTTGCCGCCGGGAGCGTCAGCATGGCGATGACCATGACGATTCCGACCACCCGGATTAACAGGACCACGCTGACTGCCGTTAATCCCAGCAGGAGTTGGTAGAAAAGATCAACTTTCAAACCTCGCAACCGGGCAAACTCTTCGTCAAAGCAGATGGCAGTCACGATGTGATAGAAACGGTAGAAGAAGAGAATAATAACAATATCCAGGACAATGATAAGTTTTAAATCACGAACCGAGACTAAAAGGATATCTCCGAAGAGGTAGCTTGTTATGTCGAAGTAACCCGGAGTCATATCCATAAAAATGATCCCTAAAGCCATACCGATAGCCCAGGTTGCACCAATCATGATCTCCTCTTTTTTTCTACCGGAGCCGAAACGGCCGATGATAAAAGCTGATAGTAGTGCGGCCAGCAGGGCTCCGTAAAGAGGGTCGAGCCATTCGAGCTGAAATAGGGTTTTTAACCATATAACGCCGCCGATTCCGCCCAAGACCGAATGTGAAACAGCTCCGGCGAGATAGCTGATGCGCCGGCTGATTACATAGGTGCCGATAATGCCAAAGGTGACACTCGAAAAGAGACCAACCAGCAGGGTCTGCCTGAGAAAGAGACTGTCAGGGTTGGTCAGAGCACTGAAAAAATCCATTATATTTTTTACATCAACTTTTGGTTACAGTTGTTTACGGTTGCCCGAGAGTGGATCATGATGGCTGTGACCGGCGTGGTCGCAGCGGTGATCGTGGCGAATCAGATTGAAGTCACCGCCGTAGATTTCCTTGATAATGGTTCCGTTAATCTGGCTCGTAGGATGAATGATAACCTGATGATTGACACAGATAACACTCTTGACGAACTGAGAGACAAAACCTATATCGTGTGACACCAGGAGAATTGTCATTTTCCGGTTAAGCCGGGCTAAAGTTTCGTAAAGGTTTTCTTCACTTCGGGAATCAATGTTGGAGGTCGGTTCATCGAGCAGCAGCAGTTCCGGTTCAGTGCAGAGGGCCCGGGCGATAAGCACCCGCTGCCGCTGCCCCCCGGAAAGTCTGTTGAAAGATTTCTGTATAAAATCTCCCAGACCGACCTCGGTCAGAGCTGCTTGAGCTATGCCGGCGGCCGCCTTGGGAAAGCCGCCGGTAAGTCCCTTACCGCAGCGATCAATCTGTCCCGTAAGCACCACATCAAGTACGGAAATCGGGAATTGCGGATCCAGCTGCGTCTGCTGCGGCATGTAACCGATCTTTCGTCGGGCTTTTTCCGGAGTTGTATTGAAAATTTCGATGGTACCCTGCTGCGGTTTGAGAAGTCCCAGAATGAGTTTAAGCAGGGTCGTTTTGCCGCCGCCGTTGGGGCCGACAATACTGGCCAGTTCACCGTTGTCAATTTCAAGATTTACATCTTCTAATACTGGATTGTCATGGTATGAAAAATACAGATTTTTAATTCTGATTATCGGCATCTCAGATCTCATTTTTCCACCTTGATATTTTCTTGAATAGTGGTTGCGATATGCCTGAGATTAGCGCAGTAGTCTGCCGCGAGTGGATCTATCGCGATGACCGCGCAATTTAAGGCTCTGGCAATTTTCTTCGCACTTTGCCGATCAAACTGAGGTTGGACAAAGAGGGCGGCAATTTTTTCCGCGCGGGCCTTCTTTATAAATTCTGCCAGATCTCTGGCCTTTGGAGTTTTGCCGGCGATCTCTATTGCTCGCTGCTGTAATCCGAAAGCTCTGGCAAAATAACTGAAAGCCGGATGATAAACAAAAATAGTGCCTCCGTGCAGGGGAACGAAAGAGTTTTTTAACTCTTCATCAAGAACTTTAAGTTTATATTCTAATATCTTATAATTATTAGAATATATATTTTCACCTTCCGGATCTATGCGACTTAAACTTTGATATATTGTCGTCGCTTGTTGCAGTGCGAGTTCCGGGTCGAGCCAGGTATGCGGGTCCAGACCTTCATGTCGATGCGGGCTGTTGTGGTGCCGCTCACGGTCTTTGGCATGATCCCGGTTATAGGGTGCGCCGGGTATTGGTTCTAATTTTATGCCGGCTTGAGTATCAATAATATCAGGTGAGCGAGGCAGAGCTTTAAGCTTGTTTAAAAAGGCAGTTTCAAAAGGCAATCCGACCTTGAAAAAGAGCCGGGCGCGGCTCAGATCATTAATCTGTCGCGGGCTCGGAGCGTAGGTTTCCGGACTTTTACCTGGAGGGAGAGCCAGTCTAACTGAAACCCGGTTGCCGCCGATCTGCCGGCAGAAATCGAGATGAGCTCCGATACTGACAAATACTGAAATCGGTGAAGGTGAGCTTTGGTCAGAGGCATTTGCCGCCGGTGATTCCTTCCAGCTCAAAATAGATATCAGAACCAGCAGCAGTACAAACAGAAATCTTTCACACCGCACCATAGCTGTTTTTTCTGTAACCGTGATTGCCATTTAATCCTTAAAACAGAAAGAGTCAGATATACCGGCAGATTTAACACAAACAACAGAATCGGTAAACTCTTAAGTTACAATTTCTTGACACCAGTTAAGTCAACAACTATAGAACGAAAAGCGTTTAATAATGTAAAGAGCATGGTTCCATAAATTTCAAGGAGAATGAAATGTTGCGTAAATTTTTTTTATTGACCCTGGCTTTAAGCTTTTCAGGGATAATATCGCTCTCATCCGCGACTGCGGCGACAACGGCTGAAGTCGTCAGTAGTTTAAGCGATCAAACCGGTGTGGCCGTGACCATTTATAACCAGAACCTGGCTCTTATCAAAGACCGGCGCCGCTTGCACCTGCAATCCGGCATTGTAAATCTTGCTTTTCGTGGTGTCAGTGCCAAAATGCGTCCTGAAACCGCGCTCTTTTCCGCCAAAGGGCTCTCCGTAATCGAACAGAATTTTGAGTTTGATCTTTTGACACCGAAATCTTTGCTGCAGAAATATATCGGCCGGCAGGTTGAAGTAATCAGACGCCACCCGACCACCGGGGTCGAAACTCGGGAGAAGGCTGAGGTTTTGAGCACCAACAACGGAGTTGTGTTGAAATTTGCCGACCGTATCGAAAGCGGAGTGCCGGGCCGGCTTGCATTTTCCAGCCTGCCTGGAAACCTGCGGGACAAACCGACTCTGACAATGCTGCTGGAGAGCCAAAAAGAGGGCGAGAAAGATATCGAACTGAGTTATCTCAGTCGCGGTCTCGGTTGGCAGGCAGATTATGTCGCTGAACTTAATGCTGCCGACAGCGCCCTGAATTTGAGCGGTTGGGTAACTTTGACCAATACCAGCGGCACAACCTATAAAAACGCCCGCCTGCAGCTGGTCGCCGGCGACCTGCATCTGGCTCCGGCGAAGCCGCAGTCTTCCGACAACGTCCGGCGCGAGAGGGCTCTTAAAACGATGGCGGCAGCAGCTCCGAACATGGCCCAGGAGGAAATGTTTGAATATCATCTTTATACTCTGGCGCGACCAACAACTATTGCCGACAAACAGAATAAACAGGTCGCCCTGCTTCAAGCAACTGCAATTCCCTGCAAGAAAGAGTTTCTCCTACGGGGACGTTCTTACTACTATCGCCAGGCTTACGGTGAAATTGATAAAAAATTAAAGGTTGGGGTCTATGTTGAAATTGAGAATAGAAAAAAGAATCATCTCGGTATGCCGTTACCTAAAGGGGTAGTCCGGGTCTACAAAGAGGATAGCAAAGGTGCGCTTCAGTTTATCGGCGAAGACCGGATTGACCACACCCCGGAGAATGAAACAATACGTTTGAAACTGGGCGATGCCTTCGATTTGACGGGCGCAAAAAAACAAACCGATTTCAAAAAACTCAGTGGCGACGGTCGCTACAATTATATCTATGAAGCAGCTTTTGAATTAAAGCTGAAAAATGCCAAGGCTGAGGTGGTGACAATTAAAGTAACCGAACCGATTCCCGGTGACTGGGAAATCTTAAGTGAATCCCATAAACATAAAAAGGAGAGCAGTTCGGTGGCTTCCTGGCGGATAAAAGTTCCGGCTAAAGGTGAAACGGTACTGACTTACAAAGCCAGAATCAAATTTTAATTTTCTCTAAATTCTGCAGCCGGCTGGGACTTTTTTTGTGAGAATTTTGTTGATCGAACCATTCTACGGCGGTTCTCATGCCGCCTGGGCCCAGGGTTATCAACAACATTCAACTCATGAGGTTGAAATCCTGGGACTGCCCGGGAAAAACTGGAAATGGCGCATGCAGGGGGCGGCTGTCACTCTGGCGCGGCGCTACCACGAGTTGTTGCAGCAGGGCCGGCAATATGATCTGC